>CAYQQX010000312.1:0-1555 GCA_964419495.1 uncultured Anaerolineales bacterium | reverse complement strand
AAAAATAGAATACCCAAGAAAATCGCTTTCAATCTGACGATTACTATACGCGATCATTAAAGATTTCTCAATAGTACTGTTCTCCTCTTTTCCAAAGTGAAAGGTCTACGGTATACTCATCAGTCCATGTCCGAGATGTATTTCCCCCAACTTGGATTGTTTGAATTTGAAAAAACTGCTACCGGAACCGCAGAGCTTTTTCCTGCGGTTTGGCGCGCTATGGAAGGCATTGCTTCTCCAGATGCCAATGTGCGTGATCAGAGCCTGGATGAACTGATCTCTTTGGATGCCCCCAGGTTATCGCCCTTGGTAGCCTATATGCTGGCCACACGGCTGGTTGATCCGAATATCAAATTCCGCAAACGAATTATCCAAACCTTGGGTGATATCATCTCGAATGCAAATAGAGAGAAAATGCCCCTAGAGGTTCGACGTCACCTTAAAGCGCACTGTGCTGTGGTTGGTCGTGGAACTGTGTTGGCCATGCTCGAGGTAGCGGACTTTGACCCCTCAGTTGAATCTCAAATTGCAGTCATATTTAACTTGTGCTCACATTCAGGCGCAATTCTGACAGAGTTGATTGCTGATCGGAAGGTGCCCGTTTTGCTGCGCCAACAAGCTATTTATTACATCGGAAAAGTGGGTTTTGTCGAGGCTATTCCCCGGCTCGAGCGCCTGGCAGATCGTTTGACATCACGACGCAATGGCCAAAAACGAATGTCATTTGCGCCGCCCAACGAGCCAGATGAGTCAACTTTGCTTGAAGAAGTGCAAATAGCCCTGCAACAACTCAACGAACCCTAAAAAATTACGGAGCTTATAAACCGGAGAAAAAAGAAATAGCGCAGACCAATTCTGCGCTATTTTTGTATTCCAAGCTTGAAGAGCAAAACTCTATAACGGCTTTTTACAATCGGGGCAAATGGATTCGGTTTGCCGAACAACAAATCCACAATTGGCACATGTCGATGGCTGGACATTTCCCAATGGCGCGCCGCAGGCAATGCAGCTTGGCTCCCCAGTGGGGTTGGCGGTGTCGCAAAATTCACACACCAACCTCCGCAAGCGCTCTGATAACTCCAGCGAAGCCCCTGCAGCTCGAGCAACTTTTTCGATCACATCCCAGGCGCGGTCATCTAGCTGCAGACTTTCGATATCTTGAGCGACATCGTCAAGGCGGCCGAGTAAGCTGAAAGGATTGCGAATAGCTGCCAGCGCAGTTGTGCCAAGGCTGGCAGCAACGCCAAACATGGATTGGTCACCCATTTGAACAGAAAGCCCATCTTCGACCTGTTCGATGGCGATGGTTAATCCCGTTTGCCCTCCCGACTGACGGTATGAGTGTGTCGCAATTTGCACGATCAAGCCTTTGGGAGTTTTAGTATATCCCGCTTGTAAATTGCCATGGTTGAATTCAGCGATCAATGCTTTGGCAAAGGTACTGGGTTTTATCTCACCGTGGAAAATCTTCTTTTTCATGTTTTAGATTATATCAAGAACTGGGTCTCTAGGAATCGCCGTGGTAAGGTTCCACATTTGGGGGTGGGGCTGTCCC
>CAYQQX010000311.1:0-1704 GCA_964419495.1 uncultured Anaerolineales bacterium | reverse complement strand
GAGAAGGAGAAGCATTGGGACGTGAGCCGGAAAGTGGTGCTGTGCAGTTGATGTCAATCCATGCTTCAAAGGGTTTGGAATTTCCAGTTGTTATCATCGCAGATATGGGGCGTCAGAAAGGTCGTGGCTTTGGATCGCCTTATCTCTTGCATGATCCCGCTTTCAGCCTGGTTTGCAAAGTGCGGGATGCAGCGGGAGATTGGGTTAAACCCGCCGGGTATGCTTGGGGATCATGGAAAAATGAGCGCATGGAAGAGGCAGAGAGCCGACGTTTGTTGTATGTGGCCTGTACTCGCGCTGCTGATTTATTGATCTTGTCCGGGCGGATTGGAGAAAAAGATACCTGGTTGACTGAGATTTTAGATGCAATGGATATTGTGGAAGATGGTGCTGCTGAAGAAACTATAGACTACGACGTTTTTGCTATCCAGGTTTACCGCCCTGCTGAACCCTTGAAAATCGCAAAAAAGGCAGTTGAAAGCTTCATAGAAAACCTTGAGCCTTTGACTTCTATTCCGCCATTAGCGCAGCCGCTGCCTGTTGTAAGGCAAAAACTTCCCATTGCTGTGACCCAATTGAAGCAATTGATGGGTAGGGATGAAAGTGATGTTCCCACATTCCGTCCAGCAATTTGGAGCCATGAACGAACAAAGACCAAAAAACGCGCGCCTGGGTATTTAATTGGAAACATTGTTCATACTGCCCTCGCTCACTGGAATTGCCTCGTATATTCTGATAGCGAGTTACTGCAATTGGTAGAAAACTACGCCTTACGCGAGGGTGTTTTCGCCGATGCCCAGGTTGACGCTGTTCAGCGATCTCATCAGATGTTGATGAATTTGAAAAACCATTCGATGTATCAGAAAATTCAACAGGCCCAACAACGATATCATGAAGTTCCCTTTACACAAACTACGTCAGTAGGGACCCTGCACGGTGTCATTGATCTGCTTTATCAGGATCAAAATGGTGCATGGCATCTATTGGATTGGAAAACAGAATGGTCCCCCAAAGCCAAAATCGAAGAAAATGCGCAAGAGCACCTGATGCAAATGGCAGCTTATTCTCAGGCAGTACAATCTGAACTGGGTTTTGCCCCAGAAGTATCACTGTGTTATCTATACCCAAAAATTATTTTATTCCCCTTGTCCCAAAGTGCTCTTGACAATGTTTGGAAAGAATTGATCGTACCTTTTTGAGAAATGAACCATGTCGAAAAGATCTACTTTCCTCAACAAAGTACGTTCCGAGATCGAACACATCATTGACGATTTGATCGCAGAATATTCCGAAATACTGGCATTGCCTACTCAGCGCACTACCGAGGCAAATATCTTTACCTGAAGCGCAACGAATATGGTGATCCCACCCCCATTTGTCGTATGACTTACACCGAGGAAATGGATGCCTGGGAATTTGCCATCTATAAATACTCAGATGAGCGCTGCACCGACCACAAGATGTTCCCCGGAATGGGTGAAGTGGACGGTACCGTCGAGGGGGCTATGCGGGCTGGATTGATGGCTTACCCGGTATAAAACCTGACAAAGCGAGACTGGGAAAGAGATTGTCCAGCTTACTTTTTCTTTCCTCTGCGGCCGCGCCTGGCTTTCTTTTTCGGCTTTTCTTCGTTTGGGGGTTGGGTTTGTTCTTTCAGCCAGGCTACAGCACCTGGTGCCTTGCGCCAGAAGTTTAGATGGGTGG
>CAYQQX010000310.1:0-1723 GCA_964419495.1 uncultured Anaerolineales bacterium | reverse complement strand
TCAAATAGCGCAGTATAACCTCAACCGTTCGCCGCGTGCGCCCAAACAGGATCGTCTGAAGTCCATAGCTTAAGAGGTCTTCTGTAATTCGTACGCTTTCTGCTATCATGCTGGCGCGCAACCCCAATTCAGCATCTATGATGGGTGGGTTGTAGATGATGAAGTGTTTGGCACCTCGCGCGGATGCATCCTCGTTGATCAGCGTGACTGGCTTCTCAATTATCTTTTCGGCCAGCTCAGATGGATTACCTATGGTCGCCGATGTCAGGATAAATTGTGGATCAGATCCATAAAACTTTGCAACTCGTTTCAGCCGGCGGATGACATTGGCTACATGAGAGCCAAACACGCCTCGGCAAATATGCATTTCGTCGATGACAATGTAACGTAGTCCAGCGAAGAAATCCGACCATGCCGTATGGCGCGGCAAAATTCCGATGTGCAGCATATCCGGGTTGCTGATGATCAGCCGCGAACTCCTGCGAATGGTTGGCCTGGCACTCTGATTGGTATCCCCGTCATAAGTTGCTGGTGCAATTGGGGATGATTCCGCACTAATCGACGATGTCATCGAGCGCAGGACGGCCAGCTGGTCTTGTGCCAATGCCTTAGTGGGGAAAAGGTAAAGGGCGCGCTCTTGGGGAGAGCTGAGTAAATAATCAAGAATTGGAAGGTTATATGCCAGGGTTTTTCCGCTGGCTGTATCCGTGGCTAAGACGACGTTACGCCCAGACTGTATTAGATCCCAGGCTTTTTTCTGGTGAGAGTAGAGAGCCGCGATTCCAGTGCTTTTTACAGACTCGATTAGTTTGATGTTGATAGCTTCTGGGAAAGGAACAAATTGAGCTTGCCGCGCGGGAATTTCTTCCCAGGCCGCGAAATTGCCCCCAACAGTGGGATCAGCACGCCAATGACTTAGCAGAGAATTGATTGACACGAATAAATTGTACCCCACTGAATATCAAATACTTCAATCCCCAAACCACTCTATTTCAATCACCTGGCCGGTCACAAAGCGTGATTCATCAGATGCAAAGAAGATCGCTGGACCAACACAGTCCTCGGCTTTGAGCATTTTGTCTTTGTCTTCAGACACACTGGCTCGCATGGGTGTATCCACCTTGCCTGGCGCAAATGCATTGACACGGATATTAGCACTCTTGCCTTCTTCCGCAGCGCTTTTTGTGAAGCCGATTTGTCCCCACTTACTGGCTGAATAGGACGCGTACATTGGGTAAGCGCGTGTACCCGAAAGCGAAGCGACATTGATGATGCTCCCACCGCCGCTTTTACGCATGGGTTTCCAAATATGCTTGGTGCAGAGAAAAGTCGATGTCAGATTGACCGCCAACATATGATCCCAATTAGTTCTGCGCGTGCCGTAGATAGGCCGGAAAGAACCCAAGCCAGCGTTGTTCACTAAAATATCTACAGTGCCAAATCTTTCCAGGGCGAGTTTTATCATCGTCTTGATTTGCGCTTCTTCTGTTACATCGGTGGGGACCACTAACGTCTGATGTCCAAATTGCCTGAGTTCTGCAGCCAATTCATCGAGATCACTTTCGGTGCGGGAGGCTACAATCAGGTTGGCGCCTTCTTTGGCAAACCCTAATGCAATAGCGCGCCCAATTCCCTTTCCAGCCCCTGTGACAATGGCGGTTTTATCTTTTAGTCTCATAGGGTCCTGCCTCAGATAGTTCTGATAAACTTTTATGCTTATTAG
>CAYQQX010000309.1:0-1862 GCA_964419495.1 uncultured Anaerolineales bacterium | reverse complement strand
ATTAGCATATACTTCCGGGAGGGGATACCAAAA
Source organism: uncultured Anaerolineales bacterium (assembly GCA_964419495.1). Lineage (GTDB taxonomy): Bacteria > Chloroflexota > Anaerolineae > Anaerolineales > UBA11858 > NIOZ-UU35. Next base: position 1,829 of record CAYQQX010000309.1, on the reverse strand, counting down.
ACAAAAACGCCCGTACGGGCGTTTTTGTTTTTAGCTGTTTGCTTAATTTGGATTAACTTCGACAAACAACATGGCTATTCCATCAAATTTGAGTGCCTCTCGGATATTTTTGCTTCGTTCACTCTCTGGAAGGTTTGCGGGAACATGTTGAATGAACTCAACACCACATGCGCGCGCAATTTCAGAGATGTCCAGCTTGGGAGCAAGATTACCCAAAGCATCCGCACCCACCGCAGGGGTAGGTTGGAGTCCTGTCGAAGCGGCACCGCGATTGTCTAATAAGACAATCAATATATCGGATTGGTTATAGCTCGCATTGCAAATGGCTGGAATTGCAGAATGGAAAAATGCAGAATCACCAAAAAATGCTACAGCTTTACCTTCGACTCCAGCTTTATCAATCCCACTAGATAGTGCAACTGCTGAACCTATGGCAAATTTCGCATCTAATTGATCAGCAACTTTTACCATACAACCTGGATCAGCAATGATCACAGGCCTGATACCTAACTTTTGCGCAACGTTCATTACCTGATCAAGCACAACCTCGTAATGATACTCAGAACAATGATTTCCTTTGGTGGGTCTCTCTTGAGTTTCGTCAATTGCTGAATATGTGCGTCCAGGTTCGAAATCAGGGATAAATCGATCTAATGCACGGAGGATTTGCCAGCGAAATAATTCTCCTTCCCAGTTGACATCTTTTGTTAGCTTGCCGCGAATGTTGCCTTTATAACCTTCATCAAAGGCTATTGCTTTGAGTTGATTCTCAATATAAGGATCAATCTCTTCTAAAACCAAAATTTCTTCACAACCTTCTAGAAATTCGGAAATTGTCTTTTTGGGTAGGGGATAGAGACTGCCTAGCTTGAGAATCCTTAGGTTCTCACTAATACTGCCCCCTAAAACACCCATTAGCTTATTATAAACGAAACCAGCTGCCACAATACCCCATTTCCCATCACCTACAATCGTGCTATATCCAGATTGATCAGTCCAAGACTGAAAACTGTTTAGGCGTTCGTGAAGCTCTCGATGCATTTCTACAGCATTACCTGGATAAGGCACAAAACGGAGTTTATCACTTGCAAGATCCAACGAAACTTGTGTGGTTACTCGTTCATCAAGAAAGATTTCATCGATCTGCTGAGAAAAACTACGTGTTATTCGAATGATTATCGGGGTATTGAAGCGCTCTGAAAGCTCGAAGGCATTCCGCATCATCATATATCCTTCTGATACCGAAGCCGGCTCCAAAATCGGAATCTCAACCAGATGAGCAATATTCCTCGTATCTTGATCATTTTGTGAGCCATACGCACCCGGGTCATCTCCCAGCAAGATGACTAATCCGGCATTTACTCCAGTCAAATTAAGACACATCAAGGGATCTAACATCACATTCATCCCTACACTTTTTGTACAAACTAAAGATCGTCTGCCAGCAATCGAGGCACCAATGGCAACCTCCAAGGCTACGCGCTCATTCGTTGACCATTCCACATAAATCTCGTGCTTTGAGGCATGATGTATGAGACTATCCATTACTTGAGTACCGGGGGTTCCAGGATAACCAGTGGTCATGAAAACACCCGCAGACATTACTCCAAGAGCAAGCGCTTCACTGGCGTCACATTGTTTAAGCATAGACTTGATCCTCCGCATTCAAGATCATATCACTCTTCTGGCAATCTCACCCGAGAGAATATTAGTTTTTTAGAATAATGTGACTTCACTGCAAAAACTACCAGACGAGGGCTTCCGCTGGAATATATGGGGGCTGTCCCGAAAGGTCAACCCGGCAGGGTTGAAAAAAGGCCAAATGGCAC
>CAYQQX010000308.1:0-1922 GCA_964419495.1 uncultured Anaerolineales bacterium | reverse complement strand
CTATGATAATAACCTTGAAACTCTCAAATTATATTTTAACGCCTTGAAAACGATCTTCCTAAGATTTATATAATCAGCCGGATCCCTGAGATGATTAACAATAACAGAATGAGTTGTCGGAAGCGCTTTACATTGATCCATTTACCAAGAAATATTCCAAAAACAACTGCCAACAGCATCCCAGGAATTGCCCACAAGGAAGCCTGCCAAAAAACGGGGGTCAGGTTGCCATCCGCCCAGTGGGATAGCAGAATGATAATATTTGTTACCAGAAAAAATCCCTGCAGATTGCTGCGGAATTCCTCAGGCTTCCATCCACGAAATGCAGCATAAATGACAATGATAGGTCCGCTGATGTTGAAGGCTCCCCCGGTAACACCTGAGACGAATCCAAAAAGATATGCCCAGCGCGGGTTTTCCAATGTGGGCATATTTGGCGTGAAGATAGAGTACAGCGCAAACCCAACGACAAGTACGCCCAATATGATTTGCACCAACCCCACATCCAGGGCACTAAGGGCGTAGACCCCCACCGGGACGCCTAAAATCGAAGGGATGAGTAGATTAGCCACAGATCGCAGGCTGAAATCCTCCCGGTAATGAAATAGAACGATAATTGAGGTGATCAATCCTACAAATGATGAAACCGGTGTTGCGACATGTACACCCAGCCAGTCGATCATAAATGGCATATTAATCAATGGAGCACCGAAGCCGGCGACTGTTTGAGACAAAGTAGCCAGGAAATTTATAAGTGCGATTTTAAGCATAAAAGGATTATAAGGCATCTTCAATTGCTATAGTAAAATGAGCGCATGAATTCACCTCTACATGATTGTTTTCTTTTCATCAATGAGAGATATACTTGAATTACGGCTGATAGGCGAAGGAGAATTACCTATGATCGAACTTCTGAAAAAAGTTTACGGATTTTCCGAACTTGACGACGATACGCTCTCAATCATCGAAGAACTACTCCACCCAGCTACATTTCAGAAGAATGATCGCCTGTGCAATGAGGGTGAATTAGGGGACAAAATGTTCATCATTGAGTCTGGTGAAATCGCGGTATTGAAAGCCGTGGAAGATGGTGATCAATTAGAAGTTTCTACTTTAGGGCCAGGCGATATTGCGGGAGAGATGGGCTTATTCGGCCAAAGAATACGCTCTGCATCACTCGAAGCTCGAAGTGAGTGCAAGGTTTGGACTCTCAACTATGATTTGTTCGAAGGCCTTCTTGAACACCATGGAGTTGTTGGCAAGGGGTTGCTTTCGTATCTCTCAGGAAAACTGGCTCGAGAAACGTCTCTAGTAGCAAAATTGATGGCAAAGGATCTTGAGAAGGGTCTCAGGGTTGCCTTCTTTCACACCTCTCCCTATAGAAATGATCTTTACGGTCAGAAGAACCAGCATAACTATGCCATGCACTTCTTCACCCCGCGTTTGACATTGAATACCGTACCCCTGGCTGCTGGTTTTCAAGTTATTGTTGTCAGTGCTAATGATAACTTGGATGGAGAAATCATCGACGAACTCCATGCCTTGGGCGTAGAAATGATCGCCCTGCGCTGCGCGGGCTTCAATAATGTCGACATCGAAGCTTGCGAACGCCACGGGATCAGCGTTGCGCGCGTGCCGGCCTATTCACCCTATTCTGTCGCTGAGCATGCCGTTGCACTGATGATGGCCTTGAACCGCCGAACCCATCGCGCTCACAACCGAATTCGAGAAGGCAATTTTTCGCTAGACGGGCTGGTAGGATTCGATATGCATGGCCGAACGGCAGGTGTAATTGGCACTGGTAAAATCGGGTCAGCCCTGTTGGAAATATTGCATGGCTTCGGTTGCCGATTACTGGCATACAACAGATCTACTCAACAGGATCTCGTTGATCGTCTGGGTGTTCAATATGTTGATTTTAA
>CAYQQX010000307.1:0-1981 GCA_964419495.1 uncultured Anaerolineales bacterium | reverse complement strand
TAACTTCGCCCTTGTATCCACAGCAAATAATAAATTCATTTAAACCATGGGCTGAATAGATCTTCATGATATGCCACAAGATCGGCTTATTGCCAATCTCCACCATCGGTTTGGGCTTGATACCTGTTTCTTCACTCAGGCGGGTTCCATGCCCGCCAGCTAAAATTACAACCTTCATTTTTTTGCCTCAAATTATGCTGATATGTTATGATATGGCGAAATTTTCTATTTCAATTCATTCAAATTACGATTTCATTATACTTCATTACTAGATATGATTTTGATAAGGGACAACCCATGACAAGATGCTTGATTACTGGAGGAGCTGGCTTTGTCGGTTCCCATCTTTCTGAAGCACTACTAGAGCGTGGTCATACTGTAACGATTATTGACAACCTATCTACTGGCCGATTTGACAACATCCAACATCTCATCAATCATGAAAATTTCAGCTTCGCGATCGACACAATCACCAATGAAACAGTGCTGGATCGGCTTGCAAGTGAATGCGAAGTAATATTTCATCTTGCCGCAGCAGTGGGGGTTAAACTGATCGTTGAGAATCCAGTACATACCATAGAAACCAATATCACAGGCACTGAGGCAGTCCTTAAAGCTGCGCAACGCTACCGTGCGAAAGTTTTGATTGCATCAACGTCTGAAGTGTATGGAAAAGGGAACAGCGTCCCCTTTGCTGAAGAAGACGATGTTTTGCTTGGACCAACAATCAACAATCGTTGGGCGTATGCGGCTTCAAAAATGGTGGACGAATTCCTGGCTTTAGCATATCACCAGGAAAGAGGGTTGCCGGTAGTGGTATTTCGTCTATTCAATACCATTGGCCCTAGACAAACTGGTAGCTACGGCATGGTGGTCCCCAGACTCATCCAGCAAGCACTAAAGGGGGAGCAAATAACTGTGCATGGAGATGGAAAACAGCAACGTTCCTTCACTTGGGTTGGTGATGCGGTTGATGCAATAATGCGACTTGCAGAAAATGAACAAGTCATCGGTCAAGTTTTTAATATTGGCCACGGAAAAGAAATATCCATCTCTGAGTTAGCACAACAGATCAAGGAATTGACTAACAGTGACTCAGAAATCGTTTATATCCCCTACGAAAAAGCCTATGCCAAAGGCTTTGAAGACATGCGCCGTCGTCTGCCTGATATCAGCAAGATAATGCGCGTTACTGGCTACCAACCCAGCCTAGATTTGAAAGAAATCCTTGAAAGGATTATCAGCTACCACAAAGAATAATGTAGTAATCCACTTTTTTGTGTCATATGGGACAGAGAATATTAACAGTATTTCTCAATTGAACATCCAGAAAAATTATATGTTGTCTCAAAGATCTGCATGGGAATATTAAATAATGCGCACAGATCCAATAATCATCACAGGTGTGGGACATTCTGGAACCAGAGGGCTTGTTCAGGTTCTACAAGATGTTAAGAATATCTATTTTGGGGATATCGATAATTCTTTCCGAGAGTGGAATTTTTACATAGATCTTGTTGAGCAGGTAAACTGCCAGCTTTTAAAATTGCCTCGGCATGATTTAAATCTCATACCTCCCGAGTTTTATTGGAGTTACCAGCCAACACCTGAAGAAATCGCTGATTCGCGCGAATTCATTATTCAGAAAATTAGCGAAAATCCAACATTGAGTTTACCTCAAGATGACACCTCGATCTGGGTAATCAAAAACCCCAGAATGACTGTATGTTTAGATATTTGGTACTCTGTTTTTCCTGATGCCAAAATTGTAAACCTCGTTCGCGATGGGCGTGACGTTGCAGCAAGCCTGCCCATTTGGGCTGGCTCATTGTCACGCCGCTTTGAACTCTGGCGAGCAAGGATCAACCGTATGTGGCAATACGAACGTCTAGGGATACCAATCACCACTTTTCGATACGAGGATCTTGTAGATGCTGAAAAACTTAATAGGTTTTGTAACAAATTAGGCATACCATATTCA
>CAYQQX010000306.1:0-2164 GCA_964419495.1 uncultured Anaerolineales bacterium | reverse complement strand
CCCGTCGGGACCGCAGAGCGTAACATGTCCTTAAGAGCTAAACGGCTCTGATCAAATGAATAAAACGCTTTGTTTGTAAAAGGACTTACGCTGAAAATCGCTCAGTCGCCACTGGGCGATTTTTGCGTTAATAAGTCCGTTGGTGGCAATTGTAACCAGGATGGGACCATAGGTCAATTAGGTTACCACCGGGAATAGATAAATGTTCCTATATGTCCCTTAGCTCCCCATCGGTCAATGATTGGGGAACCAGCCATTTACCATCATCTTGTGGAATAAGCACGTCCATCAACTGGATAAGGGGGTCAAATTCGGGTTCGGGTTCAATCCAGGTTATGCGTTTTTCTTTGATATCGCAGCCGACTCTTGAAAGCAGCATTTTGACCAATTCTTCACGTTCCTGACGAGTTGCCAAATCCCAGGCCATCTGAATATCGAGTAATTTTTTGGCAGCCTTATTGACGGTTGGTTCCTTGATATCTTCAAGCCTGGACAGCTTTTCTTGCAGCGCTTCGACATCCCGCCAAAATACGTGCTCCTCGCCCTCATACAGCCCGTGAATTTTCATTTCGCGCATGTCGCGTATTTGTTTGCGAATGCGTGTGCGTTCTGTCTCGGGATTCGTGTAATCCTCATTCTTCCTTAGGAGAGTCTTCACCGCTGATTCCCAGTTGTCAGGCAATCGTAGTAATTTCATGATACGGCCGATCTGAGCATCGATCACATCGGCCCGAACGCTTCGTTGCAGCATGGGACAGTCTATATAGCCTTTCCCTTTTGATGCTTCTCGATAGTAGCGGTGAGACCTTGAGCTTTGTGCTCGCATGCTGCGGCCACAGTGGACACAGTCGATCATGCCATTGACGTAATAGACATGACGAGTTTTTTGTCGAGTTGGCGCTTTATGACGGCGTTCTGCGCGCACAGCCAGACAGCGATTGAATAATGACATGCTGATTATGGCTTCATGTTTTCCCTCGAAAATTTCACCTTCCATGGTTCGGTAATTTTTTCCAATGGCGCTAAGTTTCGCACCCCGGTAGCGCACTTTTCCAGCATAATAGACATTCTGAAGAATATCACGGAGATTATCTTTGGTGAAAAGGCGATTTTTTGATCGGCGATATCCTTGTTGGTTGAGCCAATCAGCCATTTGTTGGTCGGAGTAAAGGCCAGTGGCGTAACGGGAAAACAAATCATGGATGACGTACTTCAAATGGGGAGTGGGCTTGCCAACACGTTTCTTCTTTTCACCGTCTAAAGTTTTTTCGTATCCCCATGGGAACATTCCGGTATGATACCCATTTATGATAAGTTGATATTTGCCCTTCTGTACCTCGCGGCTGAGATTATCTGAATAATGCTCCGCCAACATCCCCATCATGTGGAAGTGAAGTTTGCCATCGGGTGTGTTGCGATCGTAGTTTTGATCTACAGATATTAGCTGGACCCCATATTTTTCTAAGGTTTTGGCGATTTCGATAGTCCACTCCAAACGACGAGCGAGCCGATCAAGTTTATGAACATAGAGAATTTTGAACTTGCCCTGTTTGGCACTTTCAAGTGCCCTATTTAGTACAGGACGATATTTATTGCGATAAGCGGATTGAGCTTTATCCGCAAAAACCTCCACGATTGAATTGCCATCTTGTTCTGCTCTATGCCTGATAATTCGCTCTTGAGCTTCAAGACTCAATGATTCATCTTGCATTTTTGATGAATAGCGGATATAGGCAGCTGCATAGTGCTGTGAAGGAATATTGGATGAGGGCATGAAGTTGGCTACTCTAATAAATCTTCGTGAATATGATCAGAAAGGTATCTCTGATTGATCCTCGCCAGCCACGCGATTAAAGGAGAAGGGATTTCATATTCAGGATCGGCATTAGCCCTTATATCATGGTGCGATAAGGAATCCGCAGATTTTTGTGATTGTGCGTAGATGGCTTGATTGCCATCCTCAAAATTCGTATCGTTATTCATATTTCCAATGTATTCTTATAAGTCCGAAATACTCTTATGGTGCTAAGAGACCAGGTGTCTAACCATGATGGCCAGGGTCAAACGAAAAGTAGCTTAAAACAAAAAATGCCCTGATCTGGGCGGGAAATCTTGCGGCTATTCGGCAGCAAGACGGGGGACTCCCGTCAGATAGGACACTACG
>CAYQQX010000305.1:0-2222 GCA_964419495.1 uncultured Anaerolineales bacterium | reverse complement strand
CAGCAGGCAACACACGCGGCCAAGAGATGGAAAATCTATAGGCTTGTAAACCTAATTCCTTCATTATGGCCACATCGTCATGCCAACGATGATAATGGTCGCAGGCGATGTCACCAGAATCCCCATTTTGTGTTTTTCCTGGTGTGTGGCTAAAGCGGTCCCAGATGCTTTCGCCCTTGCCGTCTTCATCCCAGGCTCCCTCAATTTGATAGGATGCGGTCGCAGCACCCCAGATAAAACCATTTGGAAAACTCGAAATATTATTTTTCATATTGATATCCAATGTTTGCCCAAGCTGAACGGTGATTAGTTATCCGTTCTCCTCTAATTGCCGAATAACAATATTAGTTGAACCATCTGGATTTGTGAAGGATGGTTCATGAGAAATGTCGATAGGACAGTGGATAATCTCCTGAATAAAGAAGCAGATCACCCTGTATAGGGGTGACCTGCTTTTGCTTCTGGGGTCAAAATCAATGCTGAGTTATTCTTCCCCTGTCCCAGCAGCCACGTTTTTGCTGGACTCCATTGATTGCAGAGCCAAATAGCGATCGCCGAATTTATTGATTTTTTCCATCTCTGTATCATATTGATCGAAATGGCGTTCTTCATCATCGACGAGGCCTTCGAAAACTTTCCTTGAGGCTGAGTCGGCATTGGCAGAGCACTCGTTTGCCCAAATATTGTAATCTCGAGTGCTGTCCTCTTCCATCTTTCTGGCTAGAGCCAACATTTCCTTGACATCATGTATTTTCTGAACTTCCATCGATGCTGCCATTTCCACTTCTCCCCCGAGGAAAAGGATCCTCTCCGCGCAGCGCTCGATGTGATCCATCTCTTCAATAGCTGTTCGGATAAACAAACCTGCCAGAAGATCGTAACTTTGATCCTCGCAATGGAAATGGAAATACATATACTGATGCACCGCAGAAAGCTCATCTGCGACTGCTTTGTTAAATAATTCGATACTTTTTTCGTGCATTTCTGACCTCCTTTATTGGTTTTGAGAACTATAAAAATTATATTTATAGCAAAATCCCCTGGCAAATACGAATAGTACCCATTAGATTGGCGCAATGTCATATTAACCATATTACCTTAAATTGCACCATAAGGATTCTGTAAGCCGACCGAGGCGAATTGGCGGTAGATCTGGTCAGGGTCCACACGCCAGCAAATGTCCGGCGGTTTGCCAAGTAGAATGAATACAGTCTCAATATCAAAAACGGCGTAGAACTCACCAGCAAAGATGATGAAGCGATGGGCACAATGCCAGGAACGGCGTTGACGGCGGATGCCACGTTTGGCCAAATCCTGGCCGACCTGGGTGCGGAAGGCGTTGGTAAGGTTGAATACCAGGATGGTCAAGTAGACATGCCCGCGGACAGCATCGGCGGTTTTCTTGGGGAAAACGCCCAGGAACCAGCCTTGCTTGAGTTCGCGAAAGAGCGTGTTTTCGATCAAACTGCGCAGGTCATAGAGGTCGATGACGGCCAGGGGGTCACTCACCGGTAGACTGGTCAGGAAGACCTTGGCTTTGTCGTTGGTATAGATATTGTGGTCAAACTTGGTGATGACAATGGCGTTGATGGGGTTGCCTTCGAAGTCAGTTCGATTGCTTAGCCGCTGATGATCTTCATCGCCGTATTGGTTATAGGTGGTCAGGCTCTTGACCCCAATTAGCTTGATATGTCCGGTTTGTTTTTCGCCTTCTCCGGGACGTTCGGCGGCAAAGAGAAACCCGTCGTCCGGTTTCTGTTGCAAGAAGGCGCGGGCATCCGCAGTGACGTGCATATTGGATTTGACTGGAATGACGAAATCGATACCGTCTTGGTGCTTGATTTGCCATAAGGTCAAGCCATCCAAGAAACCCCGGTCGATCAGCAAAACTTGGATGATGCCTTCTCCCAAGTTTTCGATGCCTTGTTGCAGCAGTTGACGGGTGAATGGGCTATCATGCTCCTGGATTTGCACCACTTTTACAGCCACCACCAGGCGTAAATGTACATCATACAGGGCCAGCAGCTTGAAACCATAGATGGTTTTCTCGATTTCGACTAGCTTCTTTTCCTTCCGAGACCAATGCCGCTCTGTGACCGTTTTCATGCCTGCGCCTTGATAACGAGCCGTCGTTTCCAGGTCAGAGCCATCCAAGGCGAAATGCCCACGGCTTTCAGCAAAGACACCTTTCTCTACTAACCGCTGGATGGAAGTATTCAGAA
>CAYQQX010000304.1:0-2253 GCA_964419495.1 uncultured Anaerolineales bacterium | reverse complement strand
GAAACCGTTCAGCGCTTGGTTCAATAGGCCATATCCTTCATTAATTTGACCCATGGAATGCAATGCTAACCCAAGACGAAAGGTGTTATCTAAACCAATAAAATGTCCAGCTCCAAGTTCCACACCACGTTGATATGCATGTATTGCCGCTGGGTAATCTAACAGTATCCGGTAGACGCTGCCTAACTGGCTATACCCCAGTGCAGCTACATCATCAAGTTCATAATCCCCCCCAATTTCCATTGCTTTTTCGGCGTGCTCAATCGCTGATCCAATGTCGCCCATCCCTAAAGCGCTCATCGACGCATAAGAGTGAGTATACCCGAGCAGACGAACAGCACGAGTTTTGCTGCCTAACTCGAGGCCCAATTTGGCGTGTTTTTTCGATTGAAGATAGTCACCGGTATAGTAATGAGTCAACGCTGAAATGCTATACCCAGGGAAAAGCGCAAAGTATGGATCGCTTTCTTCTCCATTATTTATCGCCAATAATGCATGGTTACATCCTTGTTCGGGATAACCCTCGAATGTTCTAATCAAGGCCATTTGGTAATGCGAGTGACTGCGATAACCAATCACTTTTCGTGAAAGTGATTCTGTGCTCAGCGCTAACGCATCTTCAAAAGATTCCTTTGCCTGAGACAATTGGCCAAGCATATAATAAAAAACCCCCTGATGGTTATGTGCCTGAATATTTTTAGCAAGATTATTACTATTTTCTAAATGCGCAATGGCGTACGATGCATTTTCTAATCCGCCGGTCAGATCGTTTACCGTAAAGCATGCATCACTGAGAATATCGTAGGCTGTACCAATAAGGGAAGGGCTGTTTCGTTTTTCTCCGATTTCTATTAACTTTTCACCTAATTTATTCAGTAAATCGGTTTCGTTGAAGTTGTAGGCGATCTCAGACCATTGGACATATAGATTGTATATATCTTCCTCTAGAATTTCATTTTCGACAATCTCAAACAAATCTCTGGCACGCTGATATAAGCTGTACGCTTCCTGTGTAGCAATCAACTCCCTTGCCTGGTTGCCTGCCCTAATCCACAACCGGAAAGCGCGTAAATATTCACCAGCAGCTTCGTAGTGATGCGCCAGTCTATGAATAAGTATGTCACCATGCTTTCTTTCAAGCTCCTGAGCTGCTTTTGTATTAAGATGCCGAGCTCTGGTGACATTGATTTCATTTTGCAGCACTTCTCGAATTGTTTCATGCACGAAAGAATATATTCCTGTGCTTTGCTTTTCTTGGGGGATTGTGATGAAGTTGTTATTTTCAAGCTCTTCTAATGCATCGATGATTTTGCTTTCGTCTTGTTCAACAATAGAATTAATGATCTTTGGGTCAAATTCATTGCCGATTACGCTAGCAGCTTCTAAGATTCTTCTTGTTGATTTCGAAAGTTTCTGAATGCGGTTGCTGATAAGATTTCGCAAATTCTCTGTAACTGGTAGGAGGATTTCATCAGAAAAAAATAGATCAGGGTTTTGATCGATGATTGCCCGCAATGTTTCCAGCACATATAGTGTGTTACCACCACTGGCACGAGAAAGTCGTTCAATGAAATTGTATGGGGGAATGATTGCTAAGATTGATTTGGCTAAGTCAGCAATTTCATTATTCGTCATCCCAGGTAGGTTTATGACTACTCCATCTTTCGATTGTTGAATTGAATTAAGTGAATGCTCTAGATGAGGGGATAAATCCTCTGATCGCGCTGCTGTGATCAAGGAAGCCTGATTTGAGAATGGTTCCCGTGGAAGCAAAAAGGCAAGCGCGTTTAATGTCGCTTCATCGGCCCAGTGAAGATCATCGATAACAAAAAATAATGGTTTATCGGCTTTTATGACGATAAAAGCCTGACGAATAGCTTCCAGAAGCAAGCTCTGTGCCTGATCTGGATCACTCGGTAGTTGTGAGTATGTTAGGTTCGGGCGTAATTCAATTAATTCAGGGAATATGCCCAACAAATTTGCCGCCCATACATCGGGAATTGCATGCCACTCTTCGGAAGTCATATACATGCGAAATGCCTCCCGGATTGGTTGAAAGGGGAGTGATATTTCCTCGGGTCGGCAGTTGCTAACAATGCCTCGGATATTCTTTATAAGCGATAAGTCATTCGTGTATTTACGGATGAGCCTAGTTTTCCCAGAACCAGACTCTCCTAAAACAAAAACCCCTTTGTGTTGATTAACCCAATGGCGCAGCTCTAAGAGAATTTCTTTTCTACCAACAAATGGCAT
>CAYQQX010000303.1:0-2326 GCA_964419495.1 uncultured Anaerolineales bacterium | reverse complement strand
ATTTCAGCTTACAAAATACCGAGCAAGCACATGCCTTCACCGAGTCCGATGTGGGCCTGCTGCAAACGCTAGCCGGAAGCATGGGTATTGCCCTAGAGAATGCACGTTTGTTCGAAACCGAAAGACAGCGTGCCGCAGAAATGGCTACAATCAATACTGTCAGTCAAGCGTTGGTAGCAGAAACGGATTTAGGTGCGCTGATTCAATTGATTGGCGAGCAAATTCGGGGAATTTTCAATGCAGACATCGTTTTTGTGGCATTGTTAGATCAACAAACAAAAATGATCAATTTCCCCTATACATTCGGCGAAGAGATTGATCCCATCCCCCTGGGTGAAGGTTTAACCAGTAAGATCATCGAATCGGGCGAGCCTCTGTTGATCAACAAAGAAATGGAGCAAAAGCGCTCAGAAATTGGGGCTACACGTGTAGGCGTAGAGGCCCAGTCATTTTTAGGGGTTCCTATTCAAGTTGGCTTTAAAACACTGGGTGTGGTTAGTGTCCAAAGTTCGAAGGAAGAGGATCTTTTTACTGAGAATGATTTGTATCTATTGAATACCATCGCAGCCAATGTCAGCACAGCGCTGCGCAATGCAGGTCTATTTGATGAGATAAACCGCCAGAAACAATATTATCAGGCAGTCATTGAGAACAGTCCGGCGGCGATAGTTCTGATTGACCAAGATGCCAATGTCACTGGTTGGAATCCCGCTGCGGAGAGACTTTTTGGCTATACCGATGTTGAAGCTTTAGGTCAGAATGTTGACGATTTGGTAGCCAATCATGAAGAAATCTACAAAGAAGCTGTTGCTTATTCCCAACAGGGTTTGAGGGAAAAGCATATTCACCTTATCACTCAGAGAACTCGCAAAGATAACTCACTTGTGGATGTTGAAGTTTCTGCCCTACCAGTCGTCGTCGATGGCAAACAGGTGGCTTTCATCGCCATTTATCATGATATTACTGAACTTCAACGTGCCCGTCAGGAAGCTGAACAAGCTAACCAAGCCAAATCCACTTTCCTGGCCAATATGAGCCACGAACTGCGCACACCCTTGAATGCCATCATAGGCTTTACGCGCATCGTACGCCGTAAAGGGAAAGATGTACTCGCAGAAAAGCAGGTTGATAATCTCGACAAAGTCTTAGTCAGTGCAGACCATTTATTGGGTTTGATAAACACCGTTCTTGACATCGCCAAAATCGAAGCTGGGAGAATGGAAGTACAGCTCACACCCTTTGATTTGCAGCCGCTGGCGGATATAGTTGTTGGAACCACTCAACCATTGATAAAAGAAGGCGTAACGTTGGAATGTGAAATTCCTTCTTCGCTTCCTCAATTACATACCGATCAGGAGAAACTCAAGCAAATTTTAATAAATTTATTGAGCAACGCGGCGAAATTTACGCAATTGGGGCAGATTACGTTCCAAGCAGAATCCGTTAATGGTTTGCTGGTCGTAAGTGTCAAAGACACTGGCATCGGAATAGCGCCAGAAGCGTTGGAAAAAATCTTTGAGGAATTTCAACAAGCCGACACATCTACAACTCGCGGGTTTGGGGGCACAGGTTTGGGGCTCTCTATTAGTAGAAGTCTTGCCCAGCTCCTTGGGGGGGATCTCACTGCTTCTAGCAAGGTTGGGGAAGGTTCTGTATTCACGCTGAGTATCCCCGAGTGTTTCGGTGAGATTCCTCCTCCACGAGGTATGCAAACTCCTCAGGATTATGGAGCAGCAGATACATCCGGGCAGCATCTGGTTTTATCCATAGACGATGATCCAAATGTTCACGATCTGCTCAAAGAGAATCTTGGAGAACACGGTTACCAAGTCATCAGTGCCATCAATGGAGATGAAGGACTTCGCTTGGCAAAAGAAGCTAATCCATTTGCCATCACGCTAGACATCATGATGCCTCACAAGGATGGTTGGCAGGTGCTTCACGAACTCAAGGCTGATCCTACTACCCGTGATATTCCAGTGATCCTTGTAACCATTGTCGACAAAAAATCGCTGGGCTTTCAGCTAGGTGCTGTAGATTACTTGGTCAAACCCCTCGAAGAAGACGCCGTTCTTCATGCTCTTCAACGGATTCCTGTGCAAGATAAACCCAATTCACAATCACGATTGTTGGTTGTCGATGACGACCCCAATATCTCTGATATGGTGCATCAATTATTAGCCGATGCTCCTTATCAAATTGATTCTGCTCTTGACGGACAAGCGGCTCTCAAAGTGATCCAGGACCAACCCCCTGATTTGATCCTGCTTGATTTAATGATGCCGCGCCTCGATGGGTTTGGACTTATCGAAGCTCTAAAAAATAA
>CAYQQX010000302.1:0-2363 GCA_964419495.1 uncultured Anaerolineales bacterium | reverse complement strand
CTCTTTAGCTTGCGTAACATGAGTTAATAATTTTTTACGCAGCTCGTTGGTTGAGTAGCTGTTGAAGACAGCGTATCGAAAACAAAACATAACTAGGGATGCGCTAACTTGATTTCACTTCGATAAACTCAGTACAGGCGATATACCCTTCGACAAGCTCAGGACAGCGCTCAATCAGCGTTTTTCAAGTATGTGCTATTCATCTTCTCCCATTCGGGCATTGTAAACAAATTGCTGGCTGGCAGCGAATTCGCGATAAGCGATGAGGGCTTCATCGCGCAGCACATTTTCGATCAGACCAATGCCGCGCTTGGCTAATTCTTCTCGCCAATATGGCGTGACTGGGCCTTCGTCAAATCCAGTGATCTGCTCCAGTTCCGGGCCATCTCCAGCAATTGTCAGAGAGCGCACCCCAGACCAAAGCACTGCACCAAAACACATCACGCACGGGCGCCAATTGACCACAATTTCATGGGCCTGCATGCCAGGACCTCCCAGGTCATAGGTTCCCAGCACTTTCTGTGCCAATGAAATAGCCATCACTTCGGCGTGCGCCGAGGAACAGTTGAAAGGCACCACCCGGTTAACGCCAATCACAACCAACTTACCTGAATCTCTCTCGAAGATCCCTGCCGCAAAGGGACCGCCAGTGTTATGCTGAAAATTCAGACGCGAGAATTGGATCACCGCCGCCATGCGATCTTCTGGTGTGGGCAAAATTGCAGGAAGGTTGTTCAACTTATCGACCGCCCACTCAGGCAGATCTAAGTTGAAGCTCATATCGGTTGGGGAATAAGTTTTGTTTGCCATCATTAATTCCTACTCCAGCTTCTCCATAAAAATCAAATTTATTTTTCTGGCTCCTTTAAGATTTCTACTTCCCTGACACTTTGACTGAAATTCTTTTGTACACAGAATTACACTGATTTACACGGATTTTTCCCTTTATTCCTCTGATAATCCGTGTTTTTCCGTGTCTGTCCATGCACGTATGAATACCATCAGGTAGCTAACAAAATTTCAGTACTGGTCTTCGAAAAAAGGTTGGACACTATTCCACATGGCCTGCCAGTTAATCGGGCACTCCAGTTTCAATTGGATTGCCATCATCTAAGCTCCACTCCAGCCAACCGCCATCAAAAACAGCGATATTCTCCCAGCCCATTAAGTAAGCATAAAAATAGGCTTCACTCGCCCGCCAGCCTGTGCCGCAATAGAAAGCCACGTGTTTTTCTGGGATGATTCCGGCGCTGCGCCAATTCTCCTCAATTGCCCGATAAGATCGCATGGTGTTATCCGGATTGCGATAATCTTGCATTTGATGGGGATCTGAGCCAGAGTGACCCCAAATTGCTCCGGCAATGCGTCCCTTTGGGATGATGAAATCATAACCGCTGGTCAAGCCGATATACTCGTCCCAACTACGCACGCTGACCAATTCACTATTTTTTTTCGATAATATGGATCTTGTCTCTTCGATGCCGATTAAACAGTCAGAGCGTCCAGGGAAATCCCCACCGAATGGCATAATCGGTGTGGGTTGCTGGACCCCAACTTCAATCTTGCCCCCAAAGGTTTTCCAGACATCATAGCCGCCGTCCAATATGCGCACATCATCGACGCCGGCATAGTGCAAGATATTGGCTGCCCGAAAAGCGGCCATCGGGTCTTTACCATACAGAACAGCCATTGTGTCCGCGCTGACTCCCAATGATAGGATTACGCGTAATAATTCATCATCGGCGCAAATATTCCAATTGGGCTGCACCTCTACCAGGCCTAGATCAAAATGAAGCGCGCCAGGGATATGACCATCGACATAGGCCTGTTTCCCATCTCCACTAACTTCGAATAGCGCGTGGTGTTGATTTGATTTTGGGACAAACTCATCCAGCCATTGGGGATGAACTAATTTCTCGAAATTTGGCAGATAATCCAGCGGCAAGTTTGGATCCGCAGCCCATTCCGCCAGACCCGTTGAGAGTAATGAAATATCCATGAAGCCAACTGTCTTTAGCCAATCTGCCAATGATGAGCAATCACTAGGTCGATAGGCATAAATCACAATCCGTTTTTCAGTCAACACCCCATTTGAGACCAGAATGGATTTCAACTGATCATCGGGAAATTTCTCTACCCAAGCGAGAGGGAAATTTATCGCCCCAGGGATATGTCCTCCACGAGCTTCGCCCATCAATGGCCAGCCATTGTAAGCCGCTGAGGGGCGCGCATCCAAAATTGCAACATTTGGATCATTCAACATTTGCGAAACATCACTGGTGGAGATCTTTTCCAAATTCATTTTAGACCTAAGCTGGACTTTGTCCATTTGCACATTAGCAGATAGCAGGGTAAGCTAAGAC
>CAYQQX010000301.1:0-2370 GCA_964419495.1 uncultured Anaerolineales bacterium | reverse complement strand
TTAGGAGTGAGTTGAGATGTTGAAGACCATCCCCCGGCCGAGCCTGATCACCAAAGAATATCGCACGCTCTCACAGATCAAAGGCCCTTTGATCTTCGTCGAACGCATCTCAGACGTGGCCTATAATGAAATCGTGGATATCGTTGACCCGGAGGGGAATAAACGTTTGGGCCAGGTACTGGAAGTCGATAGCCAACGTTGTATGGTGCGAGTTTTCGTGGGCACCTCGGGCCTAGATTTGGAGAGGACGCGTGTGCGTTTTACAGGCGATGTGGCCCGGCTGGATGTCGCCCTCTCGATGTTGGGGCGTGTTTTGGATGGCTCTGGCCTCCCTATGGATGGCGGCCCGCCCATTATCCCGGAGATATCATTGGATATCAATGGATTGCCCATCAACCCCTCGGTGCGCACTCACCCCAGTGAGTTCATTCAGACCGGTGTCTCGACAATTGATGGCCTCAATACCCTGACCCGCGGCCAGAAATTACCCATCTTTTCTGGTGCCGGGTTGCCGGGCAACGAACTGGCTGCGCAAGTCGCATCACAGGCTCGTGTTGTTGGCGGGAATGGGGGAGGCAGTGAAGAACTCTTTGCAGTTGTATTTGCTGCTATTGGGATTACCCATCGCGAGGCCTCGTTTTTTATGGACCAGTTCCGGGCCAGCGACGCCATGGACCGGACGGTGTTATTTGTCAATCGCGCTGATGATCCCACCATCGAACGCATCCTGACCCCGCGGGCTGCCTTGACCGCCGCCGAATACCTGGCCTTCACCCACCAGCGTCATGTGCTGGTCATCCTGGCGGATATGACAAACTACTGCGAGGCTTTGCGCGAAGTTGCCGCGGCCAGCGAAGAAGTACCTGGACGGCGCGGTTACCCGGGCTATATGTACTCAGACCTGGCCAGTCTGTATGAGCGCGCCGGTCGCATTCACGGAAACCCTGGTTCGGTGACTCAATTGGTGATCCTCACTATGCCCGATGATGACATCACTCATCCTATCCCTGACCTGACTGGTTACATTACAGAAGGGCAGATCGTGTTGAGCAGAGACCTGCATCGCAAGGGTATTTATCCTCCCGTTGATGTGCTGCCCTCCCTCTCCCGCCTGATGAACGCGGGTATCGGCAAAGGCAAAACCCGTCCAGATCATCGCTCCGTTGCCGATCAGTTGTATGCTCTGTACGCCGAGGGCCGAGATTTGCGCCGTTTGGTGGCTATCATTGGTGAGGCAGCTCTCTCTGTTGATGATCAGCGTGTATTAAAGTTTGCCCAACATTTTGAGAAGGCCTTTGTGGGGCAGGGTATGATCGATCGCGATGTTGTTGAGACTCTCAATCTAGCCTGGGATTTGCTTGCTCCCATGCCAGTTGGGTTGCTGAAACGCATTCCTCGGGAACTTATCGAGAAATATCATAAACCAACATGAAAAAAACTTCTGTCACTCGAATGGAGCTCCTGGCTCGGAAATCGCAAATTGCTTTAGCCAGGCAGGGGCGTGAATTGCTAGAACAAAAACGCACAGCGTTGATGAAAGAGTTCTTGCGAATCGCCGATACCGTCATGGAACGTTCCGACGCCTTGCAGCAAGCTGCTACCGATGCTCGTCAGGCGTTGGCTCGAGCAGAATCCGTTGCGGGTACAGAATCTGTACACTCGGCTGCACTAGCCTCGCGCAGCGAACTTCCACTCCAGGTGACTACCGCCAGTGTGATGGGTGTAAAAGTTCCTCATATTGAACAGAAGCGGGTTGCGCGTTCTGCCCTAGGTAGAGGTTATTCTATCGTCGGCACTTCAACCACCATCGATGAAGCTGCATCCGCCTTTGAGATAGAAATAGATTCGATCATCAGGTTAGCAGAAAGTGAACTACGTCTTACTCGCTTAGCTGCAGAAATCCAACGCACATCCCGGCGGTTGAATGCTCTGGATCACCTGTTGATCCCGCGTCTGGAAAATGAACGAGATTTTATTCAGATGGCCTTAGATGAGCGAGAACGCTCAGACCATTTTCGACTTAAATTGGTGAAACGGGTTCTCGAACGAAAACGATAGAGAGAGGTACAAAATGAACAAAAAAAATATTCCAAAAGATGCAGAAGAATGCATTATGCGAGGTCCCCAATCGGCATTGGAGAAGGAGCTAATTGAAGGATTCTTACGCGACAAAGGTTATAGCTTAGAAGACCTACCTAATTTACCAAAATCCCAGGCCAAAAAGCTCATGGAAGAAGCTTGCATGTATGCTTCACTCAAGCTTGCTGAAATTGATGCAAAAGCAGGTTTTCGCCATAAGATCAAATATGAGTCTTAATAATTGATCTTACGCAAGCTAAAGAGAATCGCCCTGGAAATAGGGGGTGGGGG
>CAYQQX010000300.1:0-2375 GCA_964419495.1 uncultured Anaerolineales bacterium | reverse complement strand
ATCAATTCTCCTTTGCGCACCCTCGTTCGCAAGCGCCGGGGAAACTGCAAGTTCTACCAGTTCATTGATCGCGCCAACCCAGGCATACGCTGCGATCTGGGTGTCCATAGGCGGGATGTCACCATCGGTGATGGCTTCGTCGAGATGCTGTTGAATCAGGGCTGCAAAACGGTCGAGGATTTGCATGCGTTTGTTTTCAAAGGTTTGACCCAGGCCGACTGCCTGGATCAGGAATATTTTTGCCAATTGGCGGTATTCATCAAAGACGCTCAGTCCACCTTCGAGAGCGGCTTCCACGCGGCGTATGCCACCCTTCTCGGCAGCGATGGATTTCGTGAGACGATCTTCGAGACGGCGGGCGAACTCTTCAATCAGCGCCAGGAAGAGTTGTTCCTTGCCAGGAAAGTGGAAGTAGACTGCTCCTTTAGATGACTGCGCCTCATTGACGATGTCATCCATTCGGGTGTCGTGATAGCCTTTGCGTGCAAAAACGTTTAGCGCAGAATCCAGGATGCGCTGTTTGGTTATTTGGGCTTTTGTTTTCATTTTGGCCTTCTAATGTCATTTGCCATTTCGATTAAAAAAAATAGGGCAAATACATGCCCCGAAGTGCTGAACTGATGGAATTTAAAAAAAAACCGACTAGTCGGTCTAATTTAAGGATACAATGATGGGTGGAGTCTGTCAAGATGAGAATGTCGATATTAAATAAATAAGGAAGCCCCTCAAGAAAAGGGCTTCGTGTTTGTGCTATGGGTTTGCCGCGTGTAGCGTTTCTAATACCGAATAAACCCCGGCTAGACAAAATTCCGCATTACTTAGCTCCGATTTAACAATGAAAACAGGTGTTGTACCGGGGTAAGGGTTTTCGAATCCGTCACGGGCAAGAAACCACCCGCCATATTGATTGTTGGGTATATCTTTAAACTCAAATACGTCGAAAAAAATATCGCCAACTTGGATGGAGCCGGTTATTGGAGGCGGTTCTGTTGGCCCTTGTTCTTCGATTGTGCACCCTGATATTTCCAACGACACTAATACTACCTTCCCAAAATCACCCTCTATTTCTCTCCATGCATTTGTATTGTAAAAAAGAGCAAAGCCATCCAGATGTTTTAAATTCAATTCGCGAGCTTTCACCTGAGTTGGTGTATTTATATGTATCGGAGTGGGAGTTTGTGGGGGGATTGAGGATTGCTCTTGGCTGGCCGAACGGGCACAGCGAAATCCAATGCGGTCCCTGGTGTCACTTGGATCGAACCAACCACGATAGGCAGATTGCAGGTACCAAAAACTGCTAAGCCAGGAGCCACCGCGCAGAACGCGATATTTACCCTGCGTTGGCCCCTGAGGGTAATCTTCAGGTGAGTTTTGATAATAATCAGCCGCGTACCAGTCAGCTACCCACTCCCAGACATTGCCAGCCATATCATACAGCCCATAGCCATTTGATTCGTAACTGCCCACAGGGGCAGTATAGGCAAAACTATCATCGTATTCTAGGAATGCCTCTTCCGAGGGGCAATTGCTATCACAAAAATTGCCCCTCTCATCTTCGAAATCGTTTCCCCAAGAATAAAGCTTGCCTTGTAAGCCGCCACGGGCAGCCTTCTCCCACTCGGCTTCGGTTGGCAACCTAGCATCACGCCATTGGCAGTATGCTCGCGCTCCAAACCACGTCACTTCAATGACCGGATGGTTGTCAAAACCACTCTTAGGTCGCCAATCTTCACCAAGCTTCAGGATGAGTACATCGTCGTCTTCGTAATCTAGCCAGGTTGTGCCGCTCTCCATTTGATTTCCCTGGTCATTAAGGAAACCTGCGAACTCAGCGTTGGTGACTTCATACTGGTCTATATAATAATTATCAAGCACTACAATGTGGACGGGATCTTCATTTTCGAACCAATCGCGCTTACAGTCACCACCAATATATAGTTTTTTGCACTCAGCCAATGCTTTATCAACATCGCTTCCCATCTCAAAGGAACCAGAAGGCACTAAAAGCATAGGAATGCCAAACCCGTCGGTGATTTGTGCATCTAATTTTATTGTGGGGGTTGATAATTTCGGTGTGTGCGTTGGACGAAGCGAAGGGGTTGGAGAAGGGGAAGGTGCAATTGTAGATGTTGACAGAACCGAATTTGTTTTGGTAGGCCGAGTTGCCGCAGTCTCGGCAATTGCCGTTTGAATCAGTTTATCAGTCTTGGCAATGGCTGTCTCAGTTTCTGCAATGGCATTTTGTATCAAGCTTTCTGAGACAACACAGGCAAGCATACTTGAAGACAGCAACAAAACAATTATACAAAGTACAATTCGATGTTGATTTTTTTTCATAATGCCTTCCCCAAGAAGATGAGAGTGGAAATACCATT
>CAYQQX010000299.1:0-2504 GCA_964419495.1 uncultured Anaerolineales bacterium | reverse complement strand
AAGCTTACGAATTTTTAAACCAAAAAGGGGATAGAATATCTCAGTTAGGTGCGATAGAGATTGGTTTGCGAATTCTCCCCTTGAAGCCTGAAATTGAACCATTGCTTATTCGTCTAATCGAGCAGATTCGTGACGACGATGTTGATGGAACATCTAGTGGCTTTAAGTTACTCTCATCGTTAAATCTTCTTGTCGATGGCGAACTGTCTAAATATAGAATAATGGCTGAGGAACCTCCTTTTTACAGAAGGTTAGTCGCTCTATCTCATTCAGCTCTTATTCACCGACAACTATTGGCAGCAGCGGTGGATGTCGATCAATTTCGCGAGTGGGTGACAAGCAATTTTGGTGAGCAATTTTTCATGCAATCGCTATGTGATATGCGATTGGAACCTCGTTGGAATCCCAGTCTCGCTATGGCAGCTCAGATGAAACAAGATTTTTTAGGACGCATCATGATCGCGTCGAGTAAATATGAGGAAAATATTAAGGGAAGTGAATTAACTGACCTTGTTCTTGGAAAAGGACCTGATAGTATTTACTCAATGAGTGATTTCCCTTGGCCGTTTTTCCCTGGCCCATTAGAAGGATCTGAAAAAAAAAGAATTCATTACCGACTGATGTTTCAGAAATTATTGAGAAACAACTTAGTGATGATGAAGTAAGCCCATCATCATTTAGTGCGCTAGTGAATTCTGCCTTAATTTACGGTGTAGATCCATCCCACGCAGATTTAGCTGCAAAGATTTTAAGTCTCGGGAACTATATGCTTTCAAACATAGAAGACAAACATCAACTAATTGCGACGTTGAATGGATTGGCAACAGTTGCTGCTGTTACAAGAAATCATAAGCTTGCAGATTATCTTCGAATACTTGTTCGTAGGTACAACCAGGATGATCAATACTCATTATCTATTGACGAATCATTGATGGTTGGACTTATGGCCGCTGCAAGTCGCGAAAATTTAACAGATTGGATAGAGTATGTTGGTGAATGGCTTACTGAAATGGCATTTAGTGAATTAAAGAAGAATGATGGAGAAGTGCTCCATTCACATATACTATGCCTTTGTCACGCTGTTCCAGAATTATGGCTTTCTTGCGGAAGAGCAGATGCAGCCTTGAGGGCATTTAATAAAATCTAGAATCTGATGGCGAATAGTGAACCATATTTTAAAGGTTCCATTTTTTATCCGGTTCCAAGTTTGCAAAAACTTCAATCTGATAACCGTGCATCCCGGATAACGCGGCGACCGGGCATTCTTCTACAGTGTCACAATCCGCGTGGAAATGCAGCCGTCCATGGGGCAAGAGTTGTATTCGTTCTACAAGAATAGATTGTGCCGTTGCATTATCCAAATTTACCACGGCGGTAGTACTTCTTCTGCCAGCAGTGCTAGGGAATCGATATCATCCAGATCGTTGTGCTGAAGCATGAAGCGTGAGATGCCCGCTTCTTCGAATACCTTCATTTGGTCGAGCACCTGCTGGGGTGTCCCCCCAATGAACCCGGCCTGATTCCATGCGGATATATCTTTAGGCAAGTCAGAGAACATGCGCCTGTGTGCGTCGATAAGCGCCTGGATATCCGCTACATTTTTAGCAGTCACAAAAGGGATCATTAACGATCGGCGCAGTGTTGCTGGGTCCCGACCGATGGCTTCACAATTGGCATCCAGCTGGCGGGATTTCTCTCGGAAAATGTCCACGCCAACATACGAACAGTTCCACTCATCTGCGTGGCGAGCGACGACTTGCAGTGTTTTCTCCCCTTTGCCACCCATGATGATGGCCAGATCGCGCGGCTTGGGGTATGTGGCAGCGTCCTTTAATTGATAAAACTCGCCCTCGAAATTGGCTGGCTCTTCGCCAAACAACATACGAATAACCTGGGTGCCCTCGTCCAGCATCCTGAGCCTGGTTCCATAGCGGGGAAAGTCGATGCCGAACATCTCGTGCTCTCCCTGGAACCACCCTGCACCAAGGCCTAAATCGAGCCGGCCTGCAGACAAGTCGCTGACTGAAGCTGCCATTTTGGCCAGCATCGCAGGATGTCGGAAGGTCATCGAGCAGACCATGGGACCAAAGCGAATTCGCTTGGTCTCCAGGGCTAATGCTGTCAGCGATGGCCATAAGGCCAGAGACTCACGCTGCAGTTCGCCACCCAAAGCTGTGAGATGATCAGAGCGGAAGAGCGAGTCAAAGCCCAACTCTTCGACGGTCTTCGCCAATCCCAGGAAGCGCTCCCAGGTCATATGTTCCTGGCCTTCTACCATGATGCCTACGTCTAACATGTTGCCCTCCATTATGCTAAGTTGTTCAAGCCATAAGGTGGTTATATTGTAGTTGATAATGAGTTCCTGTATTTCAGGTTTGCCATACTCCGCGCCCCCAGTCTTGTACTGAAAACGCGGTCTTGTCAATGAGCTCTATGGCTTCATCCGTGCCAAGAAATTCCAGATGGATATCGGTCAGCCAGGCAATTCGCTTCATCAATATATC
>CAYQQX010000298.1:0-2637 GCA_964419495.1 uncultured Anaerolineales bacterium | reverse complement strand
ATCCCCCATTACAGAAATTACAAAAATTGGGCCATTTTCATAAGAGTTTGCTCGATAAGCAATATCTTGCTCTCGATGCAAGATAGGCATGAATTTAACCTAAAACATACTCCTTTTCAGATTCGAAAGGCAACTTGTCCCACCTCAGAAAAGCGACTACAATAGATAAGCAGTTATTTCAGGAGTAAATCAATGATTGTCCCCTATGGACCTATTCTAGTTGTAGAAGATGTACCCCATATCTTGGAGTTGTTGGCGGTAACATTGCGCTTTAAGGGCTATCCAGTGGTCACGGCGCAGAACGGAGAAGAAGCCCTGGAGATGATTGCCAAAGAGAGACCAGCCCTGGTGATCACTGACATCTTAATGCCGCGCATGGATGGCTTTGCCCTGATGCACAGCTTGCGTAACAATCCTAAAACCAGCCGCATCCCAGTAGTCTTTTTGTCAGCGACCTATATCACCCCTGAGGATCGGGATTTTGCCATGAAGCTAGGCGCGGTTCGCTTCTTAGAGAAACCCGTTGATACGCCAGAATTTCTGCTAACTGTAGCTGAGATTTTGACTCAAGGGCTACCGGACATTCCACCGCCGATGAGCGAGGATGATTTCTATCGCGGTTATTTAGACCGTTTAGAAAATAAACTGCTCCATAAAAGCCAGCAAATCACACGTACTGAAAGGTTATTAGAAACACTTCCGGAGGAACAGAAACCGGCATTTGAATCTATACTAAAGGAAGCGCGCGATCATCGGGCTGAAATTCAAGAAGAACTTGACGATCTTCACAAAATTCTCGCCCAGGGTGGCGAAAGCAAGTAGGCAAATATCTACTCAATTTCGATCTCCCGTATCAATATAGATTACGGGAGATTTTTTTATGGAAGAAATTATGCAACCAAACATCTCTGATCTGATCGAATTGGCGCGTGGGGCGGGTGAAATAATAAAAGAAGGTTTTGGTGGTCAAATTGTAGTGGAACATAAAGGTGAAATTGACCTGGTTACAGAGATGGACCGCCGCTCAGAAGCCTATTTGCTTACTGAAATTCAAAAGAGATTCCCGGGTCATCGGGTTGAGACCGAAGAAAGCAGCGGACTTGATGGCAGTGATGGACATGTCTGGTACGTTGATCCATTGGATGGGACAGTTAATTATGCCCATGGAATTCCCATTTTTTGTGTATCTATTGCTTATGCGCAGGGGGATGACTTGGTTTTGAGCGTGGTCTATGACCCAATGATGGATGAATGTTTTTATGCTCAACGTGGTGCTGGGGCTTGGTTGGACGGACAACCTCTGGGGGTATCATCTTCATGCGAACTTAAATCTAGCCTTTTAGTGACCGGGTTTTACTACGACACATGGACCAATCCCAACAATAATCTGAATCACTTTAGCAACTTAATGCTGAAGACTCAAGGTGTGCGTCGCTTGGGGTCGGCGGCAATTGATCTTTGTTATGTGGCTGCAGGACGTTTCGACGGTTATTGGGAATTGCGGTTGAATTCTTGGGATCTGGCTGCTGGCACCTTGATCGTGAAAGAGGCTGGCGGAATTGTGACCGATATCACCGGAGATTCAAATTTCTTTCGCAAACCTTTCTCAGTTGTAGCAGCCAATCCACACATCCACCCTCATATTTTGGAAGTAATAAAAAACCCTAAAGGTTTTGGAAACCTTTAGGGTTTTAGCCCAATGTTGGATATCCAGCTTTTTCTGAATTTGTTTTAATCAGCTTCGGAGCAGAGAATCAAGTTCGTCCAGTGGCAGGCGCGAGGTAAGATCGAGACTCAAAGGGGTGACAGAGATTATCTTCTTTCTATATAACGTATAAACATCCGAGTCGGTAGATGTTTTCTCCCAATCGTCTGCAATGCGGTAGCCCAATTTTGTTGGCTGATCCCATGAATCTCGATCAGGGGGCAATGGCGAATAGTAGCGTTTGGGTGAGATACGGGTAATTTCCCAGGGCGTTTCAGGTGTTGCACTGGCTGGGATCTCAACTTTTAGCACATTGACATCGGGAGGCATGGATTTATCAAGTAATTGCTTTCCAAAATATGCTGCAAAGTGCGCCGCGGTGGAAAAGTCGACCTCGGTTGAGTAGGTAAGATGATTTTCGACGGCGGTATCCAAAGAAATTGCCAACGCTGGAATACCAAGGGCAGCAGCTTCGAGGGCTGCACCAACCGTACCAGAAATTGTGATCCCACTGCCAATATTAGCCCCATAGTTGATTCCCGAAACAACCAAATCGGGTTTGCGCGGCATTACTTCCAAAGCACCATGTAAAACAGCTTGAGCAGGTGTACCGCCGACGGCGTACACTGTCCATGTTTTTCCATTGATCTGAACTTCTTTTGGGGTGATGATGCCATCGGATGTGGATGGCAAGCTGCGTCCAGTACCTGAGCTTTGCTCGCGGGGAGCAACTACGCTAACATACCCCAGATTTTCTAGCTCCGCAGCCGCGGTCCAAAGCCCTGGGGAGAGGATGCCGTCATCATTAGTGAGCAGAATTTGAGTTTTTTCAGTATTCATAAAATAATAAAAGAGCGGGAAAGTCCCGCTCTATCTAGCGCCCTCGGCGTGACTCGAACACGCGACCCCTTAGTCCGCAACCAAGTGCTCTA
>CAYQQX010000297.1:0-2848 GCA_964419495.1 uncultured Anaerolineales bacterium | reverse complement strand
TTAGGTCTTTGAAATTTGACCCTTTTAATGATACGCTTGCCACATGAGCGCACCAGAAGAAAATGCCATTCAAAGCAGATTTGCTACTATCATTGGTGCAGGCTTGATTGTGTGGGTCTGTATAGTAATCATCGTCACAGGTTATTGGCTGTGGAATCGCAGAAGCCAGGAACCCGATCCTTCGGAGTTCTACGCGGCACTGACAGCCTCAGCAAAATTTTCAGCCACACCTGAGCCGACAAAGGACGAGGGTGAGGAATCAGATCCAACCAGCTCTACGGCATTTCCAACATTCACATCTTCTCCACAGGCTGCTGCAACTCTGCCTCCTGGCACAGGGCCTGTGGAAAACACAAGACCTGCGGGAAAAATCGTCTTCACCTGTTACATCAATGGCTTTGACGAAATTTGCATCATGAGCACCGATGGGAGCAACCAGCAGCGCTTGACCGAAGTCCAGGCGACCGATTTTTACGCCTCCATAGGGCCGGATGGGCAGACAATTGTCTATTCATCGCGACGCGACGGCCGCTTTGAAATCTATTCCATGAAAATTGATGGCAGCAATCAGCAGCGCTTGACACTCGAAATTGGCGCTGCCTTCGCGCCTACGATTTCTCCGGATGGAAAAACGATTCTGTTTGCCAATGACATCGGGCCCAACCAAACACTCTGGCTAATGGATATCGACGGAAGCAACCCCCGTCAACTAACTGATACTGCCGCTGATGATCTTGACCCCACCTGGTCCCCTGATAGTTCCAAGATCGCCTTTGCCTCCTCTCGCCGTGGTCAGCGCCAGCTCTTTGTGATGAATGCCGATGGAAGCGGCATCCGCCAGGTCACCGAATTGCCCGATATGGGCGGCCGACATGACTGGTCTGCTGATGGGCGCACACTGACATTTTATGCTGGTCCCAGGGGGGATCATGATATTTACACCATCAACATCGACGGCACGGGCCTGAATAAACTCACCAATGAGGGTGACAACCTGGGTCCCAGTTTCTCACCCGATGGGGATTGGATCACCTTCACATCCTACCGGCATGGCAATAACGAGATCTATATCATGCGTCCAGATGGTAGCCAGGTCACGCGCCTGACGAACAACACTCGACCCGATTGGCAGCCAAGATGGGGTCCGTGATCGATGCTGTAAGGAATTTGCCTTCAATATTGTCATTCTGAGGAGCAGAGCGACGAAGCTTGCCCTGAGCAAGTCGAAGGGAATCTCTCTTCAATGTTTTATATTATTGTCAGGATATTGGTTAAGCAGTTTTCGGAAAGAATGTTGAAATAGGAGCAAAGCTCAAACTGAAAACTGCTCAGGCGTGGCGGTTATTTTTGCCAGTTTTATTGAGGAAAATATGCAAGTAAGTGTCATTATCCCCACATTGAACGAGGAAGAAAGCTTAGGCTTTGTGCTATCGAACATCCCCCAAAATTGCGTCGATGAGATCATCGTTGTCGATGGCGGCTCGACTGATAATACTGTTTCTATCGCTGAAACAGCTGGAGCGCGCGTCATCCACGAACCGCGCCGCGGCTATGGTCAGGCTTGCGCCACGGGTGCAGATAACGCCATTGGCGATATCGTGGTGTTTCTCGATGCCGATGGCGCCGATGACCCTGCTAATCTCCCACAGCTTTTAGAGCCCATTCTATCTGGAGACGCAGACATGGTGCTTGGCTCTCGCTTAGCCGGAGAGATCGAGAAAGACGCCATGCCCTGGCAGCAATATTTTGGCAACTGGCTCTCAGCACGACTGATCCATTTGCTGTATCGTTTACCAATTACAGATCTTAGCCCATTTCGGGCCCTGAAGAAATCCAAGCTGACCGAATTAAGCATGACCGAAATGACCTACGGCTGGCCCACCGAGATGATCGTCAAAGCAGCCAAAGTTGGATGGAAAATCACAGAGATTCCGGTCAATTATCGGGTGCGTTACGGAGGCGAATCCAAGATCAGCGGCACGCTGCGCGGCACAGTTTTGGCTACCTATTACATTCTAATGACTATTTTTAGATATATTTTAAACGCAAGGACACCATGAGGCAGAGCCGCAAAGAGCAAATATTAGAATCCCTGCGCCATCGCGACCTTGCGTCTTTGCGTTAATTTTTTTATGAACAATACCGCCCTAATCATCATGGCCAAGAAGCCCAAGGTCGGCTCGACGAAGACGCGGCTCTGCCCACCGTTGTCTTTTGAAGAAGCAGCTAGACTATACGAAGCCCTGTTGCGCGACACCATCCAGATGGCTGCAAACTTTGATGACATCGATCTGGCCATTGCCATTTCGCCGCCGGAATCTAAGGGCTACTTCGAAAATATTTCTCCTCAGAAAACGCTTTTGATGCCCGTCACTTGTATAGATATCGGGGACTGCTTAAACCAGGTGCTAAATATACTACTCAAAAAGGGATATTCAAAAGTTTTGGCCCTCAACGCCGATGGTCCCTCGCTGCCTGCTGAACACATTATGGATGCTGTAAATCTTCTCGATGAGAACCATCTTGTCTTTGGTCCGTCTAAAGACGGGGGCTATTATTTAGTCGGTATGAAAGCGCAGACGCCCGAGATATTCACAGGTATTTCCTGGAGTACGCATCAAGTGTTAGAACAAACACTAAAGAAGACCAAGTCCTTAGGCTTGAAGGTCGCGCTCACGCACCCCTGGTATGACGTTGATACGGCTGCAGATATGGAACGGCTGCGAGAGGAATTGGTGCAACTGCCAGGTGATCGCTTGCGCCATTGTCGGCGATATTTTGATGAGAATTAAGTATTGATGTTACGCAAGCTAAAGAGAATCTCCCTGGAAATAGGGGGTGGGGGCTT
>CAYQQX010000296.1:0-2907 GCA_964419495.1 uncultured Anaerolineales bacterium | reverse complement strand
CGTACTCAGCGATCTCTGCGGTTAATTTTTCTTTTTGAGCAAAATTTTTTTTAATCTCTTCTTCAGACGAGAGAAGGCCGTACTGATAAATCAGCACGGCCATTAGGACTGCTCCGAATACTCCTAAGAGTATTTTCTTAGGCATAAACTAACCCTTGACGGCTCCTTGCGTCAAACCACCGATGATCTGATCTTGCAGTGCCAGGTATATAATCATGATGGGGACCGCGCCAAAGAGAGCACCAGCAGCGAATATACCCCATTTTTGCGAGAACATACCTGCAGTATAGATCTGCAAGCCAACCATCAATGTATAGCTCTCTGTCGAGCGAAGTAGAATTCTAGCCAGGATGAAATCCCCAAAGGTGCCAATGAAGGTCAGGATTGCGACCACTACCAGGACGGGGCGCATCAAAGGAAGCAGCAAACGCGTAAATATCTGCCAATGGGTAGCGCCATCCACCATAGCCGATTCATCAATGTCTCGCGGGATGGTATCGAAGAAGCCTTTCATCAGCCAGATATTAATGCTCATGGCTCCGCCGAGGTAAACCAGGATCAACCCGGCATGAGAATCCAGACCAAATAGGGGTATCACATCTCCTATCTGATTGACCAGGTAGAAAATCGCCACAATTGCCAGCAGAGATGGGAACACCTGTAACAAAAGCATGACCTTCATAAGAGTCTGACGGCCGGTGAAGCGGAAGCGGGAAAACGCATATGCCGCAATCGTAGTGATAAATACAGATAACAGTGTGGAAATACTTGTCACTTTAATCGAATTCCACATCCACATTGGGAATGGGAAAATATCGCTGGTGAACAAGGTGCGATAATTTTCCAAGCTGGCATTTTCAGGAATCAGTTGTTGTGTGGCCAATGAACTGGAAGGGTTGAAAGATGCGGAAATGATCCACAACACTGGAAAGATCGAGAAGATCATCAATATCACCGCAATGATCCATCGGATAACCAACCCAAACCGGCGCTGGAAGGTCATCGAGCCAAATAAACCCTTGGCAGTACGGCTAGGTTTTGGTAAAGCAGAGGTTGTGCTAGACATTCTCACTCACCTCCTCCCACATCTGGGTATAGCGGAATTGGATTAAAGTAATCACAATCACTACGATAAAGATCAACAAAGTGACTGCCGAGGCCAAGCCAAAGTTCTGCCCACGACCGCCTTCGAAGGCCAGGTTATAGACATAGCTGATCATAATATCCGTATGCCCTGCCCGTGTGGAAGCTCCAGCAATCGGCGGGCCACCTTGCAAAAATAGATAAATCAAGTTGAAGTTGTTGAAATTGTAGACATACGACGCCAGAAGCAGCGGTCCGACGGCTACCAACAACAGAGGCAAAGTGATGAAACGGAAACTCTGCCAGATATTGGTTCCATCAACTTTTGCCGCGCCATAAATTTCCTGAGGAATAGACTGCAAAGCACCGCTGCAGATCAGCATGAAATACGGATATCCTAACCAAAGATTAACTAGGATCAAGGCACCTTTTGCCAGCCAGGGGTCCGAGAACCACTCCGGGCTAGTCCCAAAGGTTGAATTCAGCAACTTATTAACAATCCCAACCTCGGGGTTCAACATGCCTCGCCAGATGAGAATAGTAATCAGGCTGGGGATGGTGTAGGGAATCAGCAGGACACTACGCACAAAGCGTTTGCCAGGGAAGTTGGGGTCATTGTACAACAAGGCTATCGCAAGCCCCAATGAAAATGTAAGAAATACACTGAGCAGTGGGAAAATGAAGTTCCAAGTGATAATTCTTACCAGCGGCCCTCGAAGCGCAGGGCTAACGATAAAATCTTTGAAGTTCTGAAACCCGATGAAGGCCTGATAGCCTGGAATGATCTCTTTGCCATCCACCGTGCGGTAGGTGCCATCGACCTGCTGGTATTCTCTGCCATCTTCCTGGTCGATCATCACATCCCGCTCAGCGTCGTAGACATATTTTTGCTGGTAGGCCGCGGCCCGGCTGGGGGATTGGATTTGAACCGCATTTTCGTCATCGCCGAACTTGATCTCCGTCAGGTTTGGATCTGCAGCAGCTAACAAGGCATTCAAACGCTCATAGCCAGCTATGGTCGCGGGAATGCGGCTGCTGTCAAATTCGCCTACGCCCATTTCGCCAGGCGCTACCTGTGTAATCGCCTGGCCCTCGAAGGCCAGATAACCATCGCCATCCTCGTCTTGCAGCCAGAGGGCATATTCGCCTTTTTCGGACTTGAAAGCAGTCCAGGTGAAGGCCTCGCCCCCCTCGGGCAGGTAACGGGCTTTGAGGATCTGTTCGATAGCCTGCTCTTTCGAAAGCAAATGACCATCCCCGTAATTGGTAAACCCCACGTAAAGCGTCAGGAAATTAGGATAAACCGAAAACATGATCATCAGCGCCAGGCCGGGGGCCATCCACCTCAACGGGTAGGCACGGTTCAAGAGAAATACCGCCGACAAGAACATCCCCACCAACGCCACGATAACTACCAGGGTGTAGTTACCCAACTGTGCTTGCTTGATCCCAAACCAAAACAAGAATCCGTCGATCACCAACAATAAAAGCAAGCGCACAATATATGCGACAGGTGCAGTGGTTTTCGCACTACTGGTCACATTCATAGGCTGCCTCCTTAGCTGTACTCATGTTGGGAAAAATAACCCGTAAATAAATTATAACTGGGAAATGATTGCAAAGAAGGCCGGAGTAGTAACTCCTGCCTTCTTTTTGTAATAAAACTACTCGGTTTCGATGGTGAGTAGGTTGGTTTCAGGATCGTAGGTGAAGGTCACGGTGCCGTCAGCAGCCATGGTGAAGGTGTAATTCGCACCATCAAGTTCGCCATCCACACCATAATTGGTGGTCCAGGCGCCATCCAAAGCAACTTTGGCTTCGTAG
>CAYQQX010000295.1:0-2908 GCA_964419495.1 uncultured Anaerolineales bacterium | reverse complement strand
AACACTAACTGCATACCCCATCAAAGGTTGTCTAATCTGCTGACCCGTGCTTGGATCCCACAATCGAATCGTCTGATCTTCACTTACCCAGGCCAGCATCTCCCCATCCGGACTGAACACCACACTCTCTATACCACCAGTATACTCCGTTATAAATTCCCCTATCTGCTGCCCTGTGTGGGGATCCCACCAGCGGATTTCTTGAAAACCCATGCTGACAAGCATCTCCCCGTCTGGACTGAACGCTACACTATATACACTACCTGTATGCCCAGTCAAGGGATCGCGTTCATTCATCTAAAATGTTACCGAACAGGTATCATTCCCTCAAAAGAAAATGTTACCGAGGGAACGATGTCAATTACAGAAGAAATGAGCATAGATGAACGCCGCAAGTACTTACACAAGATGAGAATACGCTATTGGAAAGCTAAGAACAAAAAAGAAAAGAGCCAATTACTGGATGAGATGGAAGCGGTGATCGGGCTTCACCGAAAGTCAGTGATTCGTCTTATCAACAGTGAGTTGGCCCGCAAGCCACGCCGTCGGCAACGGGGGCGCAAATATGGGTTGGAAGTGGAGCAAGCCTTGCGGGTCATTGACGAGAGTTTTGACGGTGGATGTGCAGAGCGTCTAACCCCTAATCTGGTGTGGATGGCAAAGCACTTGGCCGCACATGATGAGTTAGAAATTACGGATGAACTGCTGGAAAAGTTGGGCATCATTAGCATCTCAACGACGGGGCGCATCTTAGGACGCATTCGGCAAGACCAACCTCGACTGAGACGCAAGAGGCCGAAACGGTCTACCCGGCTCCAACGGGACATACCGGCAGGACGGATTGCCTGGGATGAACAGGAGCCTGGTCATTTCGAAGTTGACTTGGTACACCACTGCGGCCCTGACGCTTCGGGGCATTTTGTTCACAGCTTGCAGATGGTGGACGTGGCAACATTGTGGAGTGAGCGTGTTGCTATGCTGGGGCGCAGTCATTTGGTCATGAAAGACGGTTTCTGCCGCATTGCAGTGCGTTTACCCATCCCAGTGAAGGAACTTCACCCTGACAACGGCTCTGAGTTCCTCAATGATTTGATGTTGGATTTCTGGGAAGCATCCTTTGAAGGCGTTGAGTTATCTCGCAGCCGTCCCTACAAGAAAAACGATAATCGCTATGTTGAACAGCGCAATCTGACCCTGGTACGCAACTACCTGGGATATGAACGCTTTGACACCGTTGCCCATACACTGGCACTCAATCAACTCTATGACAAACTATGGCTGTACGACAACTTCTTCCAACCCGTCATGCATCTCGCAGAGAAGACCGTCATCCCCTCATCGAATGGCTCAAGGCCCAAAACCAAACGCCGCTATGACCAGGCGCAAACGCCTTTTGACCGCTTATGCGCTACGGGTATCCTATCCCAGGTGCAACAAGATCATTTTGAAACGCTGCGTGTACGCACCAACCCCCGCCAGTTTGGCTGCGTCGTAGATCGTGCGGCGCGATTTTTTCAGATTGGTTTGAGCAAAGGATACTCTGGGTTGAAACCGCCCGACAAGTGAGGCCAAGTGAAGTGAGTTCATCGCATGTACATGATTCGTGTGCCAAGAAACAGATAAAATTGCAAGAGGAAAGTGAAAAAAGAATATGGACATTATTCATGAAATCAAAGTCAAGATAGTATCTGGCACAGTCATTCCGAAACCTGAAGCCAAGGCTGATTTTGTGGTTAAGGGATGGGGGATGAGGCGGGGAGAAAGTGCATTAATTTATCAAATACCCAATCATAAAAATCCAAGCAAACCATCTGAAAAGGGGGTGAGTGTGAGCGAATGGCATAAGGCATATAATCAATTAATGACTGGTGTAGACTTTTCGAGAGCCTGGTTTAATCGAAACATGCCCAAATGTGCAAAAGAAGGTAGCTGCAATTTCACAACTATCGGTGGAATATTTCAATTGTTGGGTTTGGCAGATTATGAGCTTGGGATTTATCGGGCACGATAATATATTTGAGCATTTGACGAAATTGCCAGGAGAAAATCAATGAATGGAATTACATCAGGTGGATTTTCAACACGTGACAGCTATACTCAGAGATTAATTGCAGCATTAAACGAATGTGTATTATCTCCTGATAGATATTTTAGAATTGATACTGGAATCGAACATCGCTTTGGTGATAAGGCAAAAGAAATTCATAACAGATTGTATTATTCGCTAGGTCCTACGACCGATTTATTAAGGTATTTTCCGGATTGTTTGTACTTTGATTTGAAAATGTTTTATCCTGACTGGGAAGCAAATTTGGATAAGCCTAGAGAATATGCCGAAAATGAAAATCAACTTGTCGGTAACTTCACTTTTTTTGCCGAATATAAATACTCAGGCACTCCACGAAAAAAACCATTGCCCAACTGCCCTAATGTTCCTCTTGAATTTATAGGCATAATTGAGAGGGAAGCTTGGCTAACATATAGAAGAATAACAAACCCAAATCCCGATGTCGGCACATATTTAGATGGTAGCAGGCCTCGAATTGCAATGTTTTATGTGGCAACATACGCCCCAGAATTGTTATATGCTGGTTGGGAAGAATGGATTGAACCAATAAATATTGTTGATAAAGTTGCGCGTCCAGGGAAGCGAGCATTAATTACGAGAGGGTCCGGGACCCCATGGATAAATTTTGATATTCGTGTATTGAAACCAATAGAAGCATTTCTAGTTGATGATTTGTATTGGGGTTCGGATGAAGCAATTATTGCATCCCAAAAATGTAGGGATCTGCTATTTGGATAGATTCACAATAATCATTTTTCAATCTAATTGGAAAACGCGGCTCAACCAAATATGACTCTACTGCAAAAAGGGTGCTAGACCCTCCTCAAAACAGCAAAAGTT
>CAYQQX010000294.1:0-2919 GCA_964419495.1 uncultured Anaerolineales bacterium | reverse complement strand
CGACCCCAAGTTGAACGAATTAGGCCTGGATTGGGTAGAAGGAGTAAGTGATTAGGGATCAGGGAGATGGTATCAGGAAATCTGGTTCGCTTTTCACTACTCCATAGCTATTATCTCCTGATACCGAGTGGTGCAACATGAAACGGATACATATTTGGTTTTTTGTGATTTTTTTGATCACCCTTCCTGCCTGCAAATCGGGTACCCAGGTTGAAACCCCTGAATTAATATCCTCTCTCGCTGCAGAGTACAGCAACCTCGGCCTTACTGATGCTGAAATTGAAACCTTGCTCAGTCTGGAACAGGTCGATGAATATCCCCTCTACACCATGCACTACTATGCGCCTTACGAGACTGTTTCAATCGACGAGAACTTCCAACGTGCCAACATGCCGACGTTCGACTCTTCCTGGGGTTGTTCCCTGTTTGCTGCCTTCTCGGACTCTGAAAGCATGCTCTTTGGCCGTAATTTCGATTGGGAATACAGCCCCGCTGTGCTGCTTTACACCGACCCTGCTGATGGATTTGCTTCTATTTCGATGGTGGATATCAAGTATTTGGGTTATGAGGACGTAGAAAAAGCCCAAGGTTTGAAAGATTCTTCCATCCCCTACCGGGCATTTCTTCTCGACGCGCCTTACTTGCCCTTCGATGGCATGAATGAAATGGGACTGGCTGTTGGAATGGCCGCTGTCCCGCCAGGGAACATGGCCCCAGACCCCGACAAAGAAACTGTCAACTCGCTACTTGTCATTCGGGAAATATTGGATCATGCTAGTAATATCGATCAAGCTGTTGCCATCCTTCAGAATTACAATATTGATTACGGTAGTGGCCCACCTTTGCATTATTTGATTGCCGATTCATCTGGGCAAGCGGCTTTGGTGGAATATTATCAATCAGAATTGCACATCCAGTACAACGAGGCAGCCTGGCATCAGGCGACTAACTTCTTGCTCGCTTCCGCAGGTGAATCCGCTCAGGGGCAGTGCTGGCGCTATGATAAGATCACTGAAAAGCTTGAAGTGAATCAGGGCCAATTAATTCCTGAAGAGGCAATAAGCCTCTTGAGTGATGTCTCTCAAGAAGGTACCCAATGGTCCATCGTCTATGGCATGAGTACCGGGGATATCCATGTCGCTATGGGGCAGGCATATGATGATGTTCATAAGCTCCATTTGGAGCTCGCTGATCAATAGGCTGTCAAAATAATCATACAGAGGTGAAACCGTGAAGTATGTAACTGTCGAAGAGATGATCGCCATCGAAAAAGAATCTGATGCCAGCGGTCATACGTATCCAGAAATGATGGAGCATGCAGGTCGTGGGTTGGCGGAACAGGTCCGTGATGCATACAATCATTTAACCGAGAGTAGCGCCTTGGGCTTGGTTGGCTCTGGAAACAACGGGGGTGATACTCTAGTGGCATTTTGCTATTTACTGGGATGGGGCTGGGAGACAACTGCATACATCATCCGTCCTAGACCAAAGAACGACCCTCTGGTTGAACGCCTGCGAGACGCTGGCGGTACGATTGTGCTGCTAGAAGACGATGAAAAGCGTAAGAAGCTGCGCGCCGCACTGAAACATCACTCCGTCTTGCTGGATGGCGTCTTAGGTACGGGCATCAAACTCCCATTGCGCGGTAATTTAGCCGATGTCCTTGATTGGGTTCGTAAGACCCTCTCAAAGATGGAGAATCCTCCTTTCGTGGTCGCCGTGGATTGTCCCTCTGGTGTGGATAGCGATACGGGTGAGGCAGCTCCTGAGTGTATCCCTGCTGAGCTAACGGTAACTATGGCAGCCATCAAGCGCGGCCTGCTGAAATTTCCAGCCTATAACTTGGTTGGCACTTTGCGCATAGTGGGCATCGGATTGCCCAAAGGAATTAAATCTTATAATTCGGTCAAACGGGAGGTCGTCACTGGTGATTGGGTCAAAGATGTTTTGCCGTCGCGATCTCTGGATGCACATAAGGGTACATTTGGTACTGCATTGATCGTTGCCGGGTCAGTCAATTACACTGGTGCAGCATCTCTCGCAGGGGAAGCTGCCTATCGCATTGGTACAGGTCTGGTTACATTGGGAGTACCTGGGCCCTTGCATTCTGCCCTAGCTGGCCAATTGCCAGAAGTGACGTGGCTTTTGCTGCCTCATGAAATGGGCGTGATCCAGGCTGGCGCGGCAAAAATTGTCAAAGAAAATCTTGAACGTGTCACTGCCATGTTAATAGGACCTGGATTTGGATTGGAAGATACAACGGGTGATTTTTTGGAGCAATTACTTGGCGAGCACGTTCCAAAAAGGAATTCCCAGTTTGGGTTTGTTCAAGCAGCTGAGGAGAAGAGCGATTCCGATAAAGCAGATCTGCCACCCCTGGTAATCGATGCTGATGGTTTGAAATTATTGGCACGAATTCCTGATTGGATTGCAAAGCTGCCTCCCAATGCTGTGTTGACCCCTCACCCTGGAGAGATGTCCGTTCTGACAGAATTGGAAACAAATGAAATCCAGGCTGATCGTGTTGGAATAGCTGAACGCTACGCAGCTGAATGGGGGCATGTGGTTGTGTTGAAGGGCGCATTTACGGTGATTTCTGCTCCCGATGGCAGGACAATGATCATTCCGGTCGCTTCCCCCGCATTGGCACGCGCCGGTTCGGGAGACGTGTTAGCCGGGCTGATTGTCGGATTGCGAGCACAGGGGTTGGAGGCTTTCGAAGCTGCCGCAGCTGGAGCCTGGATCCATGCGCAATGTGGTTTGATGGCCGCCGATGTTTTGGGATCCACCGCAGCAGTAATCGCTGGAGATCTCATTGGAACGCTGCCAGAGGTTTTAGCCCAACTTAGTTAGGCAAACTCCAAGAATAGGTTAGTCAAAATAAAATAAACCTTGCAATCTCTTCCCATTTGCAGGGTT
>CAYQQX010000293.1:0-3050 GCA_964419495.1 uncultured Anaerolineales bacterium | reverse complement strand
CTAACACAACCAGGGTCAACACAGTGCATACACTGGCGTTTAACAAAGGCATGTTTTTCATCGCCCTGATAGAGCTGGATCAGCGTCCAGGTATCGGCGGTAAGCTCGAAAGGCATGTCGTACTTGCCTGTCTCATCAAGCTCAACAGGTGTGCCATTCCAATCGCGGCAGGCAACCGTACAGGCGTTACAACCGACACACAAAGTTGAATCGTAAAGCATACCGATATGCTTATTGGGATCTGTGCTCGCGGCGGCACAAGCTACCTTTGGGGTGAGCAATGCACCCCCGAGGCCTAATCCTGCAATTTTGAGAAATTGTCTGCGGTTAATAGGTGGCATGGCTACCTCCTATTCCCCAGACTCTGCGGGTGTTTCAGTCTCCTCATCATCACCATCTGATTTGGAGAGTTGGTTGATGGCGGCCGCTCCCGCGGCACCAATGGCCAATCCAGCCAGACCGCCAACCGCGGCTGCGCCTGTGGGCGATATCTGGGCTTCGGGCAACTGCACAGGTGCGAAACTGACAGGCGGCGTAATTTCTTGCAATTTGGCCGTCTTGTATGCGCCCCACTCCCAAAAGTCGGGCTCGGAGCATCCAATACATCCATGACCTGCGCCAACGGGCCAACTGGCGCCATCGTTATAGCGCACCGCCGGACAGTTGTGGAAAGTCACGGGGCCTTTGCAGCCCATTTCGTACAAGCACCAGCCTTTGCGGTGACCTTCGTCGCCCCACTGCTTGACAAAATCGCCGGCATCGAAGTGCCCGCGTCGCTCACAGTTATCGTGAATGCGGGCGCCGTGAGCAAATAGCGGTCGGTTCAATTCGTCCATGGCGGGCAATTCACCAAAGGTAAGGAAGTGCACCACAGTGGCAGTCAGGTTGACCGGGTTATAGGGGCAGCCTGCCAGATTGACCACGGGTTTATCGGTGACCAGATCCATTACAGACACTGCACCAGTGGGGTTGGGCGCAGCTTTGGGGATTCCCCCGAAGGTGGCGCAGCTTCCCACAGCGATAACTGCCAGTGCGTTAGATGCTGCTTCTTCAAGGATATCCAGGGCGGTACGCCCACCAATGCAGCAGTAGATGCCGTTTTCTTCTGTGGGAATAGAACCCTCCACAACGAGCAGGTATCCACCCTGTTCAATGGTCATGGCTTTCGCTTCTTCAGCCTGATGACCGGAAGCCGCCATGATAGTTTCATGATAATCAATGGATAAAACATCTAGCACAACCTCGGCGGCTGTGGGACGCGAAGCCCGTAAAAAGGCCTCAGTACAGCCAGCACAGTCCTGGAACTCAAGCCAGATCACCGGTGTGCGTGCGGGAGCATCCAAAGCTTCTACAATATTTTTGGAGAAAGACTTTGGCAGCGCTAGTGTCCCCGCCATCATCGTGCAAAACTTGAGGAAATCACGGCGAGATAAGCCTTGCTCAATCTCAGCTCGTTTTGCAGTAGAAACAGTCATAAGCGCCATCCTTTCTGCGATCTATAAGTACCCAACCCAACCAACAACCCACACCCCCAACGACATTTTGGGCATTTTCACTTTATTAGGGTATGAAATTTGAATGGCGAATACAAGAATCGTTTGGCTCAAAGCGTGAGCCAAGTGGATCATTCGAAAAAGAAAAATTCTAAATCCAACCGCGTCGGACGGCCTCAGCAATGGCTTGGGTGCGATTGGCAGCTCCCATTTTTTCGATAATTTCTTGCAAGCGACGCTTAATGGTTGCTTCGCTCAAATAGAATTTTTCTGCCAGGTCTTTATTGCTGGCTCCATCAGCGATTGCTTGGAGTATCTGCAAATCATCTTCACGCAACCCCAACTCACGGTGTGCTTGTTCTTGTGCTAATCTTTGATAATTATTGACAACATCGCTTACCAATGACGGGCTTAGAATACGCTCGCCACACATCACTCCCCGGATCGATTCAGGCAAACTGCCATGCGATTCGCTTTTAAGCAAAAAACCATGTACTCCTGCTTCCATGGCTTCCTGCAAATAACTTTCATCATCGTATGTGGTCAATATAATAATCTTGACTAGTGGATACGCGCGTCGCACTCGATGAGCAACATCAAGCCCACTCTGGCCCTTCATTTGTATATCCAGCAAAAGCACATCCGTAGCGTGCTCAGCCAAGCGCGGCAGAACTTCAGCGCCACTTTCCGCTTCTGATACAACTTCTATATCTGGATGACTGCCTAACAAACTCATCAGACCATGCCGCAACACCGGGTGATCATCAACGATCAAAACTCTAATTTGGCGGGGGAGAACTTCATCAACTGCCATAAGGTGTTGGTTTTTCTAAATCTCGACCTTCTCGACATATTTTGGGGATGGCATGTCCAGAATCACTTTGGCACCCTCTCCGGGCTGTGATTGCAGTTTGAGAGTAGCGCCTAAGCTTTCCGCCCTTTCGATCATTCCAATCAAACCCAGATGCTCATCAGGAATAGAAAGGGCTGTTTGGGGGTCAAAGCCAATGCCATTGTCTTCGACGACAACTTGAAAACTCTCGGTCTCGAATTCAAAATATACATGCGCCTGATTCGCATGAGAATGGGCAGCGATATTTTGCATAGCACTCTGAATAATTCGGTAGATCGTCACTTCGGTATGCTTCCCAAACCTTCGAGGCTCTCCCTCAATTGTTACCTTACATTCGATGTTGAATGTTGGCGCACTGGAGGTTGCAAATCTCTTGGTGGCAACGACAAGTCCCATCATATCCAAAACGGGCGGGTGGAGATCATAGATCACACGGCGGATTTCTTGGTCGACCTCTGCTAAAAGATCTTGCGCCCTTGATAAATTTATTGAAGCGACTGCCGGGCTGCCGACCAAGGAATCTTGTGCGGCCTGGATTTCATACAGCGCGCCGATGATAGTCTGAGTAACCCCATCATGCATATCGTGAGCGATGCGCTCTTGAGTTTCTTCTTGAACACGATAAGACTCGCTTAGCAATCCTTGCAATTGAGGAGGTGTGCAAAAATAAGATCCCATTTTTGAAATGGTCTGGAAGAATCGGT
>CAYQQX010000292.1:0-3058 GCA_964419495.1 uncultured Anaerolineales bacterium | reverse complement strand
TTAAACTTTTGCTGTTTTGAGGAGGGTCTAGCACCCTTTTTGCAGTAGAGTCACTCAGTGGAATTCCATAATAGGATTCAAAACCCTCACCCACAAAAAACTCTTTGCGCACACTTCCCTGGAAATCTTCACGCCCAATGCTATTTCTGTGAAGACGAACTCCCTGCATGGCAACTGTTCCACCCAGACCTTCTCCCATGCGAATGTTTTGTTGGGGTGAAAAACTTGATTGGTAGCCAGCATTTGCAATAGGCTCTAGCGTAAGTGTGAATGGGTTCAGCAACAAAATTGTCGAGGCGTCCACACGTAATTGCGATATCACTTGTTTCGCAACCACATCTAGGGTAACGTGCATGTCCATGTTGCCGGTGATTGCCAGGTCAATTTGGTGTAAGGCCTCTAGAAAATCTAGCTGGTTTTTCTGGCGTTGATAGAGATTTGCATTCTCCAGCGCCAAGGCAGCTTGCTCAGCAAATACAGAGACAACACGCTCATCATCCTCTGAAAATGCATTTACTTCAGCACTTTGAAGGTCAATGGCCCCGATCACATCATCGCCAACGATCAAAGGAATAGCCATTTCAGAGCGTGCATCTGCCCAATTAGCAACATAATCGGTTTGCCTGGTGACATCGCCGACATTGATCAATTTTTTCTTACGCACAGATTGAGGAACTATGCCCGGCCCATCCGTATACAATTCTTGCCCGCGGATCACATGATCGGAATACGGGCCTTCGGCAAAAGTTCGGTTTAAACGCTTAGAATGCTCATCAATAATGAAAAAGCTGCAATTGGATTGCCCAAAGTCTGTAAGCAGTGTATCGACGATTGCCTGGCTCAATGAGGCGATGTCAGCAGACGTAAAAGCCAGCAATTGTCCCGAAGCATTGTAAAGTCTGGAAAGTTCGGCGGCGCGATTTTCCGCTTCATCAAATAAGCGCGCATTTTCCATAGAGGTTGCCAACTGGTTCGCCAATGTTTGTAAAGATTTAACGTGCTCATCACCAAAAAATCCTGACTGGCTATGATCTAGGGTAAGGACACCAAAGAAATGGTCCTCTTTAAGGATCGGCATGCCCAAATGTGAGCGAATCCACTCCCCACCTTGATAGGTAATCCAACCAGCGTACTCATGGACATCAGGGATATTCAAGTATTCCCCGGTTTCAAACATGGTTTTTAGATTTTCTGTTGAAGAGACCTTAAATAATTTGCCGCCTATCCAAGCAGTATCATAATTATCAGCCCTGCCCTTGTGCCGGACCACTTTGCAATCACCATTCTCGTAGAACATAATGCTGCATGCTTCGTGAGGCACAATTTTCACGATACTGTCGAGAATTTGATCCAGAATCAAGTCAAATTCCAGGCTGCTGTTGATCGCTATGGCAGTATTGCCAAGCGCTTCAGCCCGGATACGTTGCTCTATTTCAGCTTTTTGATGCCGAATTTGTTCAATGGCAATGGCAAGCTGGCCAGCGACTGTGATCAGTAGGCGTTCATCGTCAAAACTAAACGCATCCAATTGCGTGCTCTCTGCATTAACCACCCCAATTACCCTCTCACCAGCTATTAAGGGGACACACAGCTCCGAACGCGTTTCAATATTGGGGCGAATAAATTCTTTCACCTGGCTTACATCAGCAATGCGCCTTGCGAGTCCCGTTTTTGCAACCGATCCTACCACGCCTTGGTCCAGAGAAAATTGTGGGGCTTCAAATCCATCTGGTAAATTTCGATAAGAAAAATGAACCTGAAGCACCTGACGGGATTCATCCAACAACATCACCCCGAAATGATCGGGGTATATATTCTCCCCGATGATCTCTGTAACAGTTGCGATCAATATATCTTCATCGGTTTCTGTCACCCCCGCCAGGGCAACATCCTTCAAAACTGTTAGTTCATTCAACTGGCGGCGAAGAGTTTCTTCCGATTGCTTCCTCGCTGATACATCTTCTTTTACGGCAATAAAGTGGGTTATCTCTCCCTGGTCGTCTAACAAGGGAGCAACGGTTTGATTCTCGGTATATAAGCTGCCGTTTTTGCGACGGTTGACCACTTCACCCTGCCAAACCATGCCAGACAAAATGGTGTTCCAAAATGATTGGTAGAATTCATCATCGTGCACGCCCGATTTCCAGGTTCTGGGATTTTTGCCTTTCACTTCTTCTGCTGCATAG
The DNA here is from genome assembly GCA_964419495.1 of uncultured Anaerolineales bacterium. GTDB lineage: Bacteria > Chloroflexota > Anaerolineae > Anaerolineales > UBA11858 > NIOZ-UU35. The sequence goes on along the minus strand of CAYQQX010000292.1, from coordinate 872 downwards.
CCCGTGAGATCTTCAAAGGCTGGATTAGCCCAGAACACTTTCCCTTCACGGTCTGTAATCACAATCGCATTGGCGGCTGCATCTAATGCCGCAGACTGCAACCTGAGTTGTTTCTCCGCTTGAACGCGGGCAGTAATGTCCTCCGTTGTGCCTTCGTAATAAAGAATTTCGCCATTAGATGCCCGAATAGCTTTAGCGCTTTCGCGCACGATAATCATTGTACCGTCAGCTTTTTCCCACCTTGATTCCAGACCAATGATGTAGCCCTGTTCCTCGAGGCTCTGCTTAAATTTCCTCCGACTGTCCTGAACGACATATCCTTGCTCATCAAGGTTGCGCAAAGCTAATTCCTCAAAGGAAGCGAAACCCATCATCTGAATTAACGCCCGGTTGGCGAACAGGATTTCTCCATCTGGCGTGGTGCGGTACATTCCAATAGCTACATTATTGAAGATGCTGCTCAAGCGAGCTTCACTATGCTGCAATTTGTGCGCGTAGCGCTTATTTTGCATGTATAGTTGGTGACGCTCCGATGCATATTGAATAGAACGGCCTAGCAATTGATCGTCGATTTTTCCTTTGGGAAGATAGTCCTGTGCGCCTAACTTCAATGCCTGCAGTGCTACATCGTGGTCATCCAAGCCTGTCATAACAACCAGAGGTATATCAGCAGCAGCTGCGACCATATGCTCAACTGTTTCCAATCCCTGACTGTCTGGCAATGAGAGATCAAGCAAGATTAGCGAAGTGGAATTATTTTCAACAAAGTTGATCGCCTCAGACAATCTCTCAACATGGGCGATCTCATAATTTGAATCAACCAAGGAGGCGTGCAAAAATAACTTCCCATTTTGAGACGGCTGAACTAATCG
>CAYQQX010000291.1:0-3067 GCA_964419495.1 uncultured Anaerolineales bacterium | reverse complement strand
CCAGCGTTGATTGGGAAGTATTCGGTAAAACCTTTCATTTGAACCATGCTGTGCAGAGGCGTTTTTCATAATCGACTTTAACTACTTCAATCATTTGGAAGAGCCAAGAAAAACGAAAAACGGGGAACGATGGAAGGCTTTAAATGTGGATTCAACTCGATGCCATTTTCATCGTAATGGTGTAAAGCAAAATCCAAGAAGAAAGCAACCAATTGATTTTGCGGTATACCTCTATCGCCAAACTGCCCCGCGATATCCTCAAGGCGATCTGTGATGTGTTGAGGAAGATCATAAGTGACCTTGTTGCGGGAAGCATCTTTGGCGCGCTTGCGTCGCTGCGCGGCAGTTAAATTCTGCTCTTTGTGCCTTTTGGAATCTACGAGTGTTTGGGCAGTGTTCTGAAGATGAATTGCAACTGCTGGGTCGAGACTGATCTCTTGCTCGGGGATGTCTTTTCCTTTTCTGATTGCCATCATTCGCTCCTTATGAAATTACGCCTTCTATGATTTCAGCAATATGCAAATAGCCGCCTGTCAATCCAAGGCTGTTTTGTGACGTACGATTGTCGCCATTCTTGTAGCCAACCGCAGCGCGAGTTCTTGGTGCATATTCCCAGATCGTCAAACCACGATGAGAAGCCTCCCGAATTCTTGTGTCCACCGGAATGGATGGGAGAACCAATTTCGTCCCAATGGCTTCTTCTAATTTGTTCATGACAGCATCTGTCTCAGAAGTCACCCTCTCAACCATGGTCGGTAGCACACCAAGAATCTTCGGAGGCTCAACATTCGGGAAATTCTTCAAGGCATAGGCTGTGCCCATTATTTTTGTAACCCCCTCAATGGAAAGGTAATCCATGATTGATGGCATGATCAAATAGTCGCTGGCCACCAATGCCGAAACATGTAGTATATTCGTCGAAGGGGGCATATCCAAGAAGATCAAATCATAATCTGCATTCTCCAATGCAGTACCAATCATGTATTCGCGAAAATTGGTTTGCAAAACGTGGGCTTTGACAGTTTCGGCAGTATGATCATTGGTAATGATATCTAGATTCTCCCGAACAGTAGTAACAACTTTTTTGATTGGCTCGTGGTTGACTAACAAACATAGCAATCCGTTACTTGGTTTTACGCCTAGTCCAACCGCAGTATGGCCCTGGCTGTCAAGATCGACGATCATTACTCGTTTGCCTCGTTGGGCAAAATAATGCCCTAAAGTAATTGAAGTGGTAGTCTTTCCAACACCGCCTTTTTGGTTACCAATGGCTATAATCTTTGCTGACATAATTTACTCCATCTATTAAGTAAGTAATCGTATGAACCTTGATTTCCACAATTATCTTTTCAACTGTCACTCTGAGCCGCCAGAGGCACGCCTACGGCGAGCGAAGAGTCTCCCGCCCTTCGGGTGGGGATTCTTCACCCCTGTCGGGGTTCAGAATGACAAAACTGCGCACGATTCGTTTCTATGTTTTCATGCAGTAATTTACCTAGAATAGAAACTGCATTTGCTCTCAAATTTCTGAAGCACAGACAATATTTTGCACGCTAGCAGACACACAACTTCTGTAAGTGCCATCTTATCAAATTTTCCTGTAAGGCACATCGAGAAATTGCTTATTTTTTCCTAAATGAAGTATTTATTTTGATTGAACTAACGGGGGAATTCTAGAATGTTATCCTGGCTTTTGATTACAAGCAGCTTAGGCCACCAACTCTCGACACCCGGTGAAACCTAGTATATTCATACTACTGTGAATATGCACGTTATCTGTACTTTGAGAAATATATTGCGTATCCCCAATTTTTTGGGGGGAAAGAGACCTTACCCTATTAACTCGAAAACATCTATTCACGCCGGGTAAGTTCACCAAAAGTTCAATTTAATGTATTCCAGCAACATTAATTACCCTGCTGCTGAATAGCATAGAGTACCACCTTCCGCCGGGTCTCCAACCCTAGTTTATTCATGATATTGTGGAGATGAACGTTTACCGTGCTCGAGGATATGTGAAGGGACTCTGAGATCTGTTTATTTGATAGACCCTGTCCCACAAGCTCGAATATTTCTGTTTCTCGATGAGTCAAAGATTCTGTGGGGGGGTCACCTTTTTCAGCTGCCTGTTCTCGCACCGAGGTCATCAACCTGGAAGCAATCAATGGTGGCAGAAATACATGACCTTCGAATACGCTTCGGATAGCAGTCAACAACTCCTCTGTCTCGGCAGATTTGGTGATAAACCCCTGGGCACCAAATTGGAAAGCCTTCAAGATCTCTGCATCCTCTTCTACGCTAGTTACCACTAGTATGCGCGCATCCGGATGTTCGGCAAAGATTGTGGCAATTGCCTCCAGGCCGCTCTCTTCGGGCATGAGCAAGTCCATTAATACCACATCTGGTTGAATTTCTAGGAAGACTTCCCGGGCATGAGCCCCATTGACAGCGGTCCCCACGACTTCCATATCTGGCTCGGTTTCAATAGCAGTAGTCAACGCTTTACGCATTAAGGGATGGTCGTCGACAATTTGGATGCGGATTTTTTTCATAGGATCACTTATTCTCCATTTCAAAGCGAATGGTGGTCCCGGCTCCAGGGGTAGATTCAAGGTAAAGCATGCCACCCATATCCATAGAGCGAGAAACCATATTGTGCAATCCCATCCCGGTGTGGGTTAATTTCTCCAAATAAACCAGCCCACTTTGGGGTGTGGGGAAACCGCATCCGTTATCAGTAACAACGAGAGAAAGGTAGGAAAGATGACTCTGGATATTAACGTCAATTCGATCGGCACCGGCATGTTTGAGGGCGTTGTTGAGCGCTTCTTGGGCGAGATAGTAAATCGCAATTTCCTGAGCCTTGGGAAGAATTCCGCGCCCCTCAACCTGGAAATGCGTTTTGATCCCTGACCGTTGTTCTACGCTCTCCAGCCGCGCACTCAAAACTTCAATTAAGTCAGTCTCCTCATCCGGTGTGACTTGGAGTTCGTGTAACAACAGCCGTAACTCTTTATGGAGGTGTGCAAAAATAAGATCCCATTTTTGAAATGGTCTGGAAGAATCG
>CAYQQX010000290.1:0-3103 GCA_964419495.1 uncultured Anaerolineales bacterium | reverse complement strand
GGATAATAAATAATATGGCCAGAATGCCCCAAATGGCGCGTTCCCAGGTTACATTAGTCGTAGCAGCCAATCCTCCACAGAACAAAACCCCCGATATATTAAGCGGGATTTGCCATTTTGCTTGACTCATTATTGATTTCAAAGTCTCACATCGGCCCCTTGCCTCCCCACGCGCGAAACTGAGCGTCGAGAGCGCTATGGATAGAGCCAAAATCCAGAGGCTGTTTGCAATTAGATTAAACCAATCGATCATAATTCAATTTCTGTAGAGTTCATAATTTCAATCTCGCTATCAACAGGTCGAAACATTTGATAATGTAACCCGGCTATCAGGCCTAACAACATCCAAAACACAATTCCGGGTTTAGCCCCCAGTGCAACCGCATCGGTGAGACCATAAACCAAATGAGAGGCCAATCCACCCCCTAGCCCTAGAATAATCACTTTTACAAGTCTCGGCGATTCAATAATATCTGTTTGCTGATTTGACCGCCATGAAACAGCCCGCCACAACCCGATGAACATGCATAAAGCGCCAATATTGAGAGCAATGAATGCAATCAAGCCAGGTGTACCTAGATCCAAACCGGCCTGTAAGAATTCGTTATGTGCATGGGCGAAACCATAACCCACATCTTTATCTTCTGTAATCGAAAAAAGTGGGTAAATCACGTGCATAATCTCTCGGAAAGTATTCATCCCCATTCCAGTGAAAGAAAAATCTTGCAAACCATATATCGCGCGTGACCAGATTTCTATACGACCTTCCAGAGTATTCAATGAGAAGGTATTCGGGGAGGCAATACCGCTACCCAAAATCCAGTCGCGAGCGATAAATAGAGCTTCTTTTGACAGGGCGAAACCTAAGATAATCCCTGTCACTATGATTATTCCCAGGAAATTCCACTTCAACTTGCCGGGCAGCGAAATAAATAACAAAATTGGTAAAGTTATGGCAAGAGCCAGATAGCCACTGCGGGACTGGGTGAGGGCGAAAACACCCCCAATAAATAATGTAACAATCCAGACAGAAATTCGGGCGACCCAAATATGCCATGGTTTGGAAATTGGCACTAAGAGTGTTCCATATTTATTTCCCTTCATAGAATGGGTGAGCGCTCTCTTATACTTTCTCGATGCGGTTTGCGGAAGGATGAAATAAACACTAAGCGTAACAAATATTGGAAGCACCCAAGTCAAGACTCCGGCGACCTCGTTGGGGTGAAAGCCACCTATGGCTCCTGGAAGACTGCTGAATATCATTGGGAAACGCGCTGTAATGTGGTTCAGGAAATCGAGCTTGGTTGTAGTCCAGCGCGTGCCCAAAAACCCTAAACTTGCAACGCCAAATCCCATTGCCAAGAAAACCAAAAGGCTAAACCACCAGCCTTTGGTCTGTGATCCCTCTCTAACAACAGCAAAAAAAACACCAAAACCTAGCACCATTCCGCTCAATTTCGGCAAACTGAGTTCAATATCATAGGTGGCCCAGACACTGACCAAGACCATAATTGCCAACAGAAGCAGCGATCCGTTAAGCGGGGTTAAAGGCAGAGGGGTAAAGAAATGCTGAATGGTGAATTGGGAATGATGAATGGGTGCCGGACGATCGTGGTTTGTTGGCGATTGATGGGTGCTGGGTGAGCTTCGACGATGCGCTTGAAGCAGCGCATGCAGGATCCAGGTAGCGGGAACGACCATCATGACCAGGGATCTTTTTGGAGTGGGAAACAGCATGAAAGGCGACGCCAGTAGCAGCCAAAACCAATGCAGGCGATCAAGCCAGGTAAAAATCTGTATCATTTGCGATGCTGAAATCTCGTATTACGTATCCGAAAATTCATGGTAAAATTCAGTCATGATAAACCGCCCTTACTACCTCAAACGACTGTCAGAAGCGACCCGCCGCTCTCCTACCACAGCCCTGTTGGGACCTCGTCAGTGTGGCAAAACAACTTTGGCGCATTTGTTTTCCGAAGAACGCCAGGCAACGTTCTTCGATCTCGAATCCTTCCCGGACCAACGCAGGTTAGAGAATCCAGAGCTAGTGTTGGGATCGCTTGAAGGTTTGGTGATCCTGGACGAAATTCAAATCATGCCTCAACTATTCCAGGTTTTACGCGTTCTGGTCGACCGCCCAAGCAATCAGGCTCGCTTTCTAATTCTTGGCAGCGCCTCACCTGCCATTATCAAGTCTGCATCTGAAAGTCTGGCTGGCCGTATTGAGTTCATCGAATTGAGTGGTTTCGATCTTTCTGAATGCGGTGAGCAAGCCTGGGAAAGGCTCTGGCTGCAAGGTGGTTTCCCGCGTTCCTATCTAGCTGAAACTGAAGATGATAGCCTAGCCTGGCGAGAAGGTTTTATCCGCACTTTTATGGAACGCGATATTCCCCAACTGGGGATCAATATCCCCGCTATCACCATGCGTCGATTTTGGACAATGTTGGCTCACTATCATGGGCAAACCTGGAACGCCTCAGAACTGGGGCGTTCAATGGGTTTATCTGACAAGACTGTGCGATCTTACCTGGATATACTTAGTGGAACATTTATGGTGCGCCAGTTGCAGCCTTGGTTCGAAAATCTAGGCAAACGACAGGTTAAATCGCCCAAAATCTATCTGCGGGATAGCGGCCTATTGCACAGTTTGTTGGACATTCCTACCCATCATACTCTATTAGGACATCCAAAGATCGGCGCTTCCTGGGAAGGATATGTGATCGAACAGGTACTGCAAATCGTCCGGCCAACCGAGGCTTATTTTTGGGCTACGCATAGCGGAGCAGAAATTGACTTAGTATTTCATCATCAGGGGAAAAAATATGGCGTTGAAGTCAAGTTTAGCGAAGCTCCAAAGATCACTGCATCCATGCGCACTGCCCTAACGGATTTAGGGCTGGAGCATCTGTGGGTAATCTATCCTGGACAGCACACCTATCCGGTTGATGAGCGTATCGGCGTTTGGCCGTTGAAAGATGTAACCCGATTGCCCCTAGACTAGGCTCAGGCTATCCAATAACCGCGTCACTGCCTTCGTCACACTCTGCCAGTATTCAACCCTGAATCCTATCTAATTGCCTCCAGCTGACAAACGATCCATCTC
>CAYQQX010000289.1:0-3182 GCA_964419495.1 uncultured Anaerolineales bacterium | reverse complement strand
CCTTTTTTCAACCCTGCCGGGTTGACCTTTCGGGACAGCCCCCCATATATTCCGGCGGAAGCCCTCGTCTGGTAGTATTTTCAGTGGAGACACAGATGAACACAGATGAAAATATGATGTTTCCTGATAGCTACGAAGACTCTCGTGAACGTTTTCGGGGTGATCTTTCTCTGGTGCAGGCTAGTTGGCCGAATGCTGCACTCGATCAATACCAAATTGACGTGGAAGATGATCTGAGCATCGATTGGATTCAGGCTGATGCGAACGAAAGTCGCCAAAAATTGTTCATTCTCACAATCGGCCAGCATGGCGCGGAGGGAATTGTAGGATCGGCGATGATGCAGATATTCATCGAAGAATATCTCCCAAAACTAAATCCCCAAGATACAGGTTTGCTGCTGGTTCACGCCACCAATCCTTGGGGGATGAAACACTGGCGGCGCGTTAATTCCAACAATGTGGATTTGAATCGCAATTTTGTATGGGAAGAGTCAGACTTGAACGCGGCTGCCAACCCAAACTACAATGAAATCAGCCGCTTCTTGAATCCCCCAAGACCAGTGAAAACTATCTGGTTGGCAAATCTGCAATTTGTTTTCCATCTGATCCGCATGCTTATTTCTCCAGGACAATCTGTGCTGCGTTCAGCGATGCTGATGGGGCAATATCGCACCAAACAAGGTTTGTATTTTGGGGGCCAAGGTTTTCAAGCAGAGACTGTCTTCATGATGGACCTCTACCGCAAGGCGATCCAGGAATATGATCAGATCGTTCACCTGGATATGCACACGGGCTATGGGCCACGCTTTCAGATGAGCCTGGTTAATTCACCCTTGGAGCATCGCCCGCCTCAGGCTTTATCCCATGCTTTTGGCTATCCCCTGATTGTGTCCGCGACGCCGGATGAGTTCTATACAATCCACGGCGATATGGTCGATTGGGTTTATCGTTTGTGGCAGGAAGAATTTCCCACGAAAAGATTGTATGCTACTGCATTTGAGTTTGGAACCTTAGGAGATTCTTTGTTGGCCTCAATACGCAGCATGCGGGCAATGGTTTTTGAAAACCAGTCGCATTGGTTTGGAGTCTCGCGGCCACACGTCCAGCAGCGTGTCCAAGATGAATTTAAGGCGTTGTTTTCGCCACAAGAGCGAGACTGGCGTGAAAAAGCCGTATCCGATGCGCGGCAGGCTTTCACAGGCATACTGACTGCAGAGGGTTTCATTGGAGGACAATGAAGAGTACAGCTGACCAATCAATACGCGTGCATGTAACACGGTTTTGGAAATATGAACAGGATCTTCATTTTTTGAAGGAACTGCTCGATTCCAACATCGACCTGACATGGGAAGGTGAGCCTCCCCCTGATTATCACATTTTGGTGGCTGGCAGGCCCGATCCTGGGCTTTTAGAGGGAAAACCTTCTCTAAAGCGGCTGATCATCCCCTGGGCTGGCGTCTCTTCGGAAACCCGCAGATTGATGATGGATTATCCGCATATCGCGGTGCATAATTTGCATTACAACGCTGCGGCCACTGCTGAAATGGCGTTGGCTTTGCTCTTATCTGCAGCGAAAGGCTTGGTGGTGACCGACCGAGCGATGAGGGCTAACGATTGGCAGCACCGCTCCAGACCGGATATGTCGCTGCAATTGGAAGGGATGACGGCATTGCTCGTGGGATACGGTGCAATTGGTCGGCGCGTTGGGCAGGCTTTGCATGCTCTGGGCGTAAATGTCATTGCGATTCGTCGGAATACTGATGAAGTCAAAAGTGGTGATTGCCTGATTTACCCTGCGCACGCGCTGACGGATCTGCTGCCGAAAGCGCATATCCTTGTGCTGACATTACCATTGACCGAAGAAACCGAAGGGATTATCGGCAAGCGGGAATTGGATTTGCTCCCCCAGGGGGCAATCCTGGTCAATATTGGCCGCGGTGCAATAGTGGATCAACAAGCTTTATACAATGCTCTTCGTGAGGGGAGATTGCACGGCGCCGGATTGGACGTCTGGTACAACTATCCACGTGATAAATCTGCTGAAGGCGATACTCCTCCAGCAGACTATCCATTTTCTGAATTAGACAACATCGTGATGAGTCCACACCGGGGCGGCAGCACGCTTGATGCCGATCGGAATCGCTCTATCCAGCTAGCCGATATGCTCAACGCCGCGGCGCGCGGTGAGCCAGTGCCTAATGCGGTGGATTTGGAAGCGGGATATTGAGAACGAAACGCAAAGACGCCAGAATTTGAAGTGCAAAGACAATTAGTGTTGTGATCTTAAGTTCACTAAAAGTTGATCTAGTGACGGCTGATTGAATCGCTCCTCTGCCCCTCTGAACCTTTGATCCTTTACCCCTCTGGATCTCTGCAAGATAATTAATCACCATTGATGAATAACAGCAAATATCTATGCCACAGGGATGGTGAAATAAAAAGTACTCCCTTGCCCCTCAATGCTTTCAGCCCAGATACGTCCTCCGTGCGCTTCGACCAGGTGTCGAGCGATCGCTAAACCCAGACCAGTGCCACCGCTGGAACGGGCGGGGTCTGTCTTGTAGAACCGCTCGAAGATGCGTGGCAGATCATCAGCAGGGATGCCGCTTCCAGTATCGTGCACGGAAAACAAGATCGTATTACCTTGCAAGCGGGCACTCAGAAATATTTCTCCTCCTTCAGGCGTAAATTTAATTGCATTATGCAGCAAATTCACTAAGACTTGCCCCAAGCGGGGTCTGTCCGCCTGCACGCGCGGGAGTTTCTTAGGGCAATCTAGTTTGATTTCTAAATGGTTGCGTTCTGCCTGGACTCCAAGCCGCTCCTTGGCTTTGGTGAGTATTTTTTTCGGTGCAACCGCTTTCAATTTCAGCGGTACCTGGCCAGATTCGATGCGCGTTAATTCTAATAATTCGGAAACCATGTGGGTCAGTGCATCGACCTCGGTTTCCATGCGGTAGATGAAGCGTCGTGCTGCGGGAGGGTCTTCTAGTGCACCTGTGCGCAGCGTTTCGGTTAGGGTTTTGAGTGAGGCCAGGGGTGTACGTAGCTCGTGCGAAATATTGCTGATGAAATCTCGCCGCACTGTCTCCAAACGTCGGATGCGCGTTAGATCCTGGAACAGCATCAGCAATTCCCGGAAGTTAGGGGGAGAAAAGGTTGACAAGGGTTTTCGTAAACAT
>CAYQQX010000288.1:0-3231 GCA_964419495.1 uncultured Anaerolineales bacterium | reverse complement strand
CAGACCTGATCTTCTTGTTTTTTGTGCAAACTTTTTACTGTTAAGGTACTAAATTGGGGATGACCTCTACCTATCTTTTTATATAAGATTGGAACACTTATTTGTGAAGGAAATATATTATGAATAATTCCATCCCCACTCCGAACATCGATCCGGTTTACAGAATTGTCGTTCATGGTCAACTCGATGAAAAATGGGCCACTTGGCTCAACGATATGCTTGTAAAGCAAATAAACTCATGTAGAAATTCTCTGGACACCAGTGTAATTATTATGGTTCCAGATCAGGCTGCGCTGCGGGGTGTCGTAAATAAAATTTGGGATTTGAACCTGACAATCAAATCCATACAATCAGTTGAAAAGGAATAAGATACCATGATGAATAAAAATTATGTTCTCTCATTAGATGACCCTGATGCGACTTTGGAGAAGGTTGGTGGGAAAGGAGAATCTCTGACCAGGATGATCGTTTCTGGTCTATCAGTCCCTGGTGGGTACCATATCACTACAGATGCGTACAGGCTGTTCGTAAAGGAAAACAAATTGCAACCGGACGTTTTGTCGGCTCTAAACAAGATCGATTCAGACAATCCCGCGTCATTGGAAAAGATATCTCGAGAAATCGAGCATATGTTCACTGATGCTCCCATTCCCCCAGATATGGCTCAATCGATCATCCAAGCATATGCAACCCTTCCCGGAATGGATCCTGCCGTTGCCGTTCGTTCGTCGGCGACGGCCGAAGACCTGCCTGAAGCTTCATTCGCTGGTCAACAGGAAACATACCTGAACATCAAGGGAGCAAACGACCTGCTCAACGCGACACGCAAATGCTGGGCAAGCTTATGGACCGCTCGGGCGATCAGCTATCGAGCGCGTCAGGGAATCGACCCCAATGAGGTTGCTCTCGCAGTTGTGATTCAGTTGCTGATCGAGGCGGAGGCCGCAGGGATCTTATTCACCGCGAATCCCCTCAACGGTCGCCGTGACCAGATGTTGATCAACGCATCCTGGGGATTGGGAGAAGCCATTGTTGGCGGGATGGTCACTCCGGATTCACTTACGCTGGAAAAATCAACCCAAAAAGTAATCACTCGGGAGACCGCGGAAAAACTCATCCAGACGGTCAGAGTTGACGGTGGCACGGAAGAACAGCCTATCCCTGAAGATCTCCGCAAAATCCCAGTTCTCTCGGCACAACAAGCGACTGATATAGCTCTGATTGGGAATCAAATTGAAGAGATTTTCGAGATGCCCATGGATATCGAGTGGACCCTGAAAGATGGCCAGTTTTCCATTGTTCAGGCACGACCGATCACCGTTTTGGATCCGCAAATCCCTGCTGAATGGAAACTCCCCAAGGGAGCTTACGCTGCCATGCGCAATAATATTGTCGAGTTGATGACCGATCCCCTGACACCGTTATTTCAGACCTTCGGCCTGGATGCTGTCAACACCAGCATGGGTCGTATGATGGACGGTTTCTTGGGTGATGCCGCTGTCCTGCCAGACAATCCCATTATCTCGGTCAACGAATATGCGTACTACAACGGCTCGGTTAAATTCGGCCCGATGTTAAAGATCATATTGGACACCCGTGGGATCATGAAGCGGATGTTTACTGGGGCTGTGGAGCGGTGGACTGAAGATGGGCGCCCGCGATATATCGAACTGGTTAACTCCTGGAAAGCCAAACCATGGAGAGATATGCCTGCAACCGAAATTTTAGACTCTGTGCGGCAATTGGCCGAAGCTGCAATCGACGCATATATGGCTCTGGTATCCGGCGTTATTCCTGCCGCCTGGATGAGCGAAGCCTGGTTCACATGGCGATACAGGTTTATCAAGCGCAAAGGTGATCCAGAAGCCCCTATTTTCTTGATGGGTTTCAACAGCCTTCCCATTAGGGCTGAAAAGGCGCTCTTCGATCTGGCTCTTTGGACACAGGAAAAGCCTACTTTAACAGAAATCCTCTTGAAGGAATCGTCCAAAACGTTGGTTGACCAACTCAAAAACCAACCATCCCCCGATGGTATAGGGGAGAATGTTTGGGTGGCATGGAGAGATCGCTTCAATTTGTATCTTGGGCAGTATGGTCACATGATCTACAACCTAGATTTTGGCAATCCTACACCTGCCGATGATCCGACGCCAGTCATGGAAACATTCAAGTTATTTTTGGCCGGAGAAGGCACGAACCCCCATGAACGACAGCGAGCTTCGGAAAGTCGGCGAGTGGAAGCCGTCCGGAAAATAAGATCCCGATTGAAAGGTCGCAGGTTAAAATCTTTCGATAAAAATCTCGCCAGAGCCCAAAAATACGCCCCACTACGCGAAGACGGTCTGGCCGATGTCGGATTCAGCTACCCCGCCTTGCGGGCGATGCTGCGAGAACTCGGGAATCGTCTGGTACAAGGTGAAGTGATTACTGAAACTGATGATATTTTCTGGCTGACAAAGAGTGAGGTTGAAGACGCTACTGCACGATTGGATCACGGAAAAATCTTAGAAGATCTAGCACATCTGCCTCCAGAGAGAAAAACAATCTGGCGTTCTGCCCGCAAAGCTGCCCCACCATTGATGTTGCCTCAGATCAAGGTTTTCGGCGTTGATTTGGCCGAGTTGAAGTCAGGTGGATTGAAGAAACAAAAAGCCGATTCGCTCAAAGGCGTAGCTGCCAGTCCAGGGATTGTCACCGCTCCAGCCTGCGTGCTGCATGGACCTGAAGACTTTTCCAAAATGAACACTGGCGACGTGCTGGTGGCATCTCTTACGACCCCGGCCTGGACTCTTTTATTTGCCCGGGCATCAGCCATCGTAACCGATATTGGTGGACCGCTCAGTCATGGTTCGATTGTGGCTCGTGAGTACGGCATCCCGGCTGTGTTGGGAACAGGTGCTGCCACTGCCCGGATCAGCAGCGGTCAAAATATCACCGTAAATGGGAATGATGGGATTGTCAGCTTAATCGATCCAAATGAATATTCAGGATATAGTATTAGATAAAGCCCATCAGCAATATATGGCGACACAGGCTCAATGAAATTTTCTTTTTGGTGATATGTTAACTGTGCTCGACAATCAACCCAGATATTTAGGCCTGGAAAAAACTGTCACTCAAGTCGCCTAGATTGGTAAAAATTCAAATTCCAATCAATTTGGCGCGAAATTCTAATCCTAACGTAACGGTTGTGCAATCAAGTGTGATTCGGTAAAAAACGCCGCAAAAAAG
>CAYQQX010000287.1:0-3231 GCA_964419495.1 uncultured Anaerolineales bacterium | reverse complement strand
GCCCTCCGCAGCCAGTCGTTCATGCCATCACAGGTGATGGCTTAGTAGTTACGAACTATGAACCCTATGGTAAAGAATATTATTTGGTTGGGCCACGCCAGCTTTCGAATCGAAGCAGATGATTTGGTAATCTATATCGACCCCTGGCAGTTGGGACAAGCCCCTGAAGCAGATCTCATCTTGATCACTCACGAACACCAGGATCACTGTTCGCCAGAAGATGTAGCTAAAATTCAAAAAGAGGATACGGTGATCGTGACCATTGAGGCTTGCAAGCCAAAACTCAAGGGGCAAATCGAAATCGTCAAGCCGGGTGACAGCATAACCGTCAAAGGTGTGCCCATCGAAGCTGTACCAGCCTACAATCTGACAAAATTCCGCAGCCCTGGGAAGCCATTCCATCCCAAAGAGTCCGGCCATGTTGGGTTTATCATCACCCTGGGTGGGCAGCGTATTTATCACACGGGAGATGCTGACGTGATCCCCGAGATGGACTCCATTGAATCAGATATCGCCCTGCTGCCTGTCAGTGGTACCTATGTGATGACAGCAATCGAAGCCGTCCAGGCTGCAGAGATCATTCAACCCAAAGTTGCCATACCCATGCACATTGGGCGCGGAATTGGCTCGATGGATGCTGCTGAAGAATTCAAAGCTGCTGCCTCCGTTCCCGTAGAAATCCTTAGCATAGAGACCTAGAAATATCACTTAGCATAGACCCTGGTCAAATTTGGCTAGGGTTTTTTGATAGATATGAATTTCCCCAAGAAGTGATGATTTTCTTCAATTGACCCTTTTTGGGGAGGCGTTATAATCAGATGCTGGAAAATAATCCAAGCTTTATTATGGAGGCCAAACTGTGACACTTCCCAATTACGCATATTTCAGGGGCAAGATCGTACCTTACTCTGAAGCGAAAGTTGGTATTCTTACTCACGCTTTAAACTATGGAACCGGCGCTTTTGCTGGTTTACGAGGCTATTGGAATTCAGAGGAAGAACAGCTGTATATGTTCCGTCCTCACGATCATTTTAGAAGGCTGCTAAATTCTGCAAAAATTCTATGTATGGAATTTTGCGATTCAGTCGAGAGTCTGACCGAAACGACCAAAGCGCTACTACGAAGAGAAGGTTTTCAAGAAGACGTTTATATTCGTCCATTAATTTACAAAGCCGATGAAATGATCGGGGTCAAATTGCATGGTTTGCAGGATGAACTAAGTATATGTGCGATGCCATTTGGCCTTTATGTGGCTAAAGACACCAACGCTCATGTGACCATCTCGTCTTGGCGGCGTGTCGACGACAACGTAATCCCAGCACGCGGCAAGATAACTGGGGCTTATGCAAACTCAGCGTTGATAAAAACCGATGCTGTGCGGGCTGGATTCGATGAGGCTTTGGTGCTCACCGAAGCTGGTCATATTTCCGAGGGGAGTGCTATGAACCTCTTCATGGTACGTGATGGAAAGTTGATCACCCCTCCCCTAACAGAGAATGTGCTCGAAGGGATTACGCGCAAATCGGCTCTTGAGATTGCTGCCAGGGAACTAGACATCACCGTTGAAGAGCGACTCATCGACCGTACAGAGGTTTATATTTGTGATGAACTCTTTTTCACGGGAACCGCGGCTCAGATCACGGTTATCACCCAGGTCGATCACAGGCCTGTCGGTACCGGCGTGATGGGACCCATTGCAACTCGCTTGCGGGAATTATTCAATGAGGTTGTTCGAGGTAATAGAAAAGGTTACAAAGATTGGATCGTCCCCGTTTACGATAACTGAAATCTAGCCGCAGATGAACGCAGATAAACACGGATTTTACTTTTGATTTATCCGTGTTTATCCAATTTATCTGCGGTTTGTTTATTATGAAATTCCTCTGACGTTGGAGGCCATTGGGGGAAACAAGATCGGCACCAGGGCGCGGCCGTGGTCGTTGCGGGCGTAGCAATCGGCAAACATTTTTTCGACTTCCCAAAAATCGTTATAACCGAATAACACGCGCAAGAAAGTCAGGTCTGGGAAAAGCACATCCCCATCATTGGAATGCTCGGGGGTATATTGATTGACTTCTTGGATAATTCCATTTTCGAAAACAAGTTTCACGCCTGAGCGAAAAAAGCTTAACTTCAACTCCCCAGAATGACCCACCAAGACAGAGTTGGCCAGGCGTTCTTCTAATACGGGGCTGATGTGATGAATGAAGCCTGGTAAGTCAGGGACGCGCACATAAAAGGCGTAAGGATCACGCTTGCGCGGTAAGCGGTCGCTGATGGCTTCATAAACGGGATGCTCGGTCCCCAGCCACATGGCGAAAGCTTTTAATTCTTGGTCTTTCTCTTTCTTGGCGTAGGTTCTCCCCTCCAGTTTAAGATAACGCAGCACGCTGGGTGTGACTTCCAACCATGAAACCCCTGCTTTGAGTTCATACATCAAGACTGTCAATGTCGGTCCCCAGAGGAAGGGCGGATGCGCCAAAAAACCGACAGCTTCTCCAATCGTGGTTTCGATAACCCTGATTTCTAAGCGGGTGACATTGTTTTCGCCCTTCTGGGTCAGTTCGTAGCGCCAAAGATCTTCGCTGATGCAGCTGCTTACCAGGTAGCGTCCATTGGCTGCCTTGTACTGGTCACTGACAAATTGGATGTCTTTTTTCTGGGCTGGCCGTATTTTGTATCGCTCTTCTGCATCTTTTCTTAACTTTGGGATGTGAGGAAGATAGCCAACACGACCGCCATCCAGAGCCAGACCCATCTCGTATCCAAACTGCCGATAGTAGTAGGGGATGCCGGTAATTGCCTGTACTTTGAGGTCGCGCTCTGCGCACCATTGATGGATGACTTCAAATTGGGTGCGCACTAAGCCGCGTTTGCGGTATTCGGGATCAGTGCCAACCAACTCGGGGCGGCCAACACCGAATTCGATGCCTGCGTAACTCCAGGTTTGGGGAATTAGGTTCATCGAAGAGACAATTTTTCCGCTGACTGTATCTTCGACGATGGTGAAATCATCAATGCCGGTAGTGGGGTGAGGCTTAGTCATCAAATCTCGCACCCATGCGCCGACTTTTTCATCGGGTTTGTCTGGCCCCACCTCGCTGTGAATGCGGGCATTGAATGTGACTAATGCTTCAGCATCAGCTGAATTCGCATGACGGAGGACCAAACCATTTCCTAAATCTTTGATGATTTTCTTTGCTGTCATTATATTTCCAAGAGAAGACCCTA
>CAYQQX010000286.1:0-3250 GCA_964419495.1 uncultured Anaerolineales bacterium | reverse complement strand
GGCTTCGCCCCCGACCCCCTATTTCCAGGGAGATTCTCTTTAGCTTGCGTAACATTTAATAATAGTCGTGAAGTAAGTCATTGTGTCATGCCAAGGTCCGCCAGAGGCGCGCCCATGGCGTGACCGACACCCCCAAAAATATTAAAACGCGCCCTACTGATGGGCTCGTGGATTGTTTGTTAATCTGATATTAACTAAAGGGGGAGACTGAATTCCCGCGTGATTTACTCATGTCAATATCACTCATCCACTCGGGGATTTCTTCATCTTCCTCGGAAGGATTAGGATTGGTATTGTCTTCGACAGGTGTGGGAGTGCTTGCGGATACTGACCCTGCGCCCAAATCTGCTTCACCTCGACGAATAGATGTTACCGTAGGTACAGATTCTTGGCTGGTATGAGATGAATCTAAGGCCCAATCAGGAAGCGTTGCATCAGGTGTATGTTGCGGAGCCTCTTGAAGGTTGCTGCCCTCATTGTTGTTTAGCTCGAAGGCAATATCTCCAAATAAGGTTTCATCGGCTAGATTTGTCAACCACTCTGGAAAATCATTAACCTCAGCCTCTTTGTGATTGGCATTGTTGACCTGCTTAGCATATGCGGAATGAATGGCTTCTTGAATTTGTTCTTTTGTCTCAGTCTGAGTGTCAGAGTGATCAACTTCCATCTCCGAATAGGCTTCCTGATTGAGTTTCTGAGTCCAGGCAATCAATGCATCCCGAGCAGTATCAGAGATGATCCCATTGTCCTTTGGTTGTTCGGCCTCTTGCGTGGTCTGAGCAGGAAGAGCATCCTGACTGATATCCCTACGTTCCTGATAATACCATTTTATTGCTTGCTGGACGATTTCCCAACGCGTTCCTAAACCTTGTTCGGTTAGCCAGTGAACCATTGCGGCAGTTGGTTCGGATAATTGCACCGATCCATTTTGGCTGTCGGTTTTGGCCATTTCAATTCTGTTTTGCGGAACGGATATTTCTTTGGCTGGTTTGCCTCGGGGTTTCCTTTTTGGTCTCCGTTTTTCTTGTTTGGGTTCTGCAATTTTCGGGGGTGCAGCCTTTCGGCCCTTGATCTTATTGAACATAGGCCGATATTTGTCGATCAGGGCATGAGTTGTCGAACGACGCTGCCTGGCATCTTCTAATGGGGTTACACCAATAGTGTCAAATTGTGGACCCTTTTTTTTGTGTTTCGCAATTTGACGACTAATATCTTTATTTTCTCCAATAAAAACGATATTTTCATCCTTAATCAAAAAATATACACCAGCTAATCCCTGACGGATTAGTTCTTGATTTTGGATGCTAAATTTGACTTTGATTTCTTCCATGACAACTCTTTTCGCGTTGCAAATCTTTAATCATTGTGTATGAGTAATTGTTGTTTATTTTTTAGATTGTGTCAATAAATCTTAAGTAAGGTTTGGTTAGGAATGGTTGAAATTTTATGAATTGCAATGAGCCATATCAACAGAACGGTTGTGCTATAAAAGGACTTTCTTGAAGGCAAAAACACGGCAGTTGAAACTGCACCAATGCTTGCGAAATTGCCTTTGCCACAGGCGCGCAGAACGGGCGATTGAAACTCAACCTGCGGAGGTAGGTTTCCCAGCCGTTGCTGCGACTTCCAGTCGCCAGAGGGGCTAAAAATCAATTTTTGAAGAAATCGCTACCTTTGATTGGTAAGCGTGGTTTTTTGATAGAATATAGATAGTGGAGTTCGGCCAGTTTTTCTCAATCCTGCTGTGCGAGTAGGATTGGCATGAGAAGGAGAACTTATGAGCGCCAACGATAATGATCCTCAACAAAGCGATGCTGCAATAAACGAGCTCGCGCAAGGATTTTTCGAAAGCTTGAATTCGGGTGATCCGGAGCAAGTATTGGAGTTCTATTCCCCGCGCAGTGTTTTGGTGACTTCTTCTCGCTCTATTTCTGGCAAGGATCAAATCCGAGATTGGTATCAATCATTATTTTCAGAAATGCTCCCAGATGTTGATTTTCTGCTGACCGATACTACCGGATCTGGAAATTTTCGTTATTTGTGCTGGAACGCCAAGGTACAAAAAAGTGTTCTGGAACCAGAGAACGGAGATTCGAATGTCAGCCCTCCTGCTCACTTTTCAGGGGCATCCCAAATTTTTAGGAACGTTTTCTACAAAAAGATCTTTCGTACATCGCCAAGGACTCATATCATTCACGTTGTCAGTGTAGACCTGGACGATCCTGGTGTGGATTTAGTGGTGACTCCTCCAGAAGGTTTAGGAAATACAACTTCGGGATTCATGGCTGGATTTGGGCTGCAGTTAGCGATCAATGGCGATGAGTGGCTGAGCTGGACGAACCCTAAGGGTTTGGCAGTTTCTGAAGGAAAGCTATATTCAGGACAATCGGCTGAACCAACCACCTATATCTCCGCCAGCAACCAGGTGTGGGTAAACGGTCCAAGACCAGAAATAATCTGGGATGCAATCTCTGGTTCGCACACCTTGGTGCGAAGTGGGGAGATGAACGAAAAACTCAAGAAATGTACCAAGCCAGATGTCTATTGCCACAATCTAGCGCCGCGCACTTCTATGGGTATCACTGCTGACAACCGTTTGATCCTTACTGTGGTTGAGGGGCGTACGGGGCATCTGCGGGATGCGATGACCTTGAGGGAATTGGCCCAACTCAACCTGGAATTTGGTGCCATAAAGGCGATTTGTATGGATGGCGGCGGATCGAGCACACTTGCCGTAGATGATTATGGCATTCCCAAAGTGCTCAATACCCCCACAGATGGCAACGAACGCGCTGTGTCAAACCACCTGGGAATCCGTGCCCGTTATTTGGATCCTATCATTGAAATGAAAGTCGAAGATGGCAACGACACCATCGGATTACTGGAGGGCAAGATAATTTATCATTTCACTTCGTTCACAGTGAATAACCACGAATAGGTTGAAATCCCCAAAAAATACCTGCTCCAGAGTGAGGGGGCACCCTGAGGCAGGTGACAGCATTATGTCATCAAATTTTCAAAATTATGGGTGATAAATTGGATGGGTTCCCGCTTACGTGTTGCTATACAAAATCGTCTTGCTAATTTACCGCAGAGTTCGCTGAGAACGCTGAGAAAAACCAGTTTATGTGACAAAACTCTGCGATCTTTGCGCTCTCTGCGGTAAATTTTGCCAACCACACCCTACGAGGGGACTAAGGAAAATATAAATCTTAGGAAATCAACTGACCCATACTATTATTCAAGATTC
>CAYQQX010000285.1:0-3272 GCA_964419495.1 uncultured Anaerolineales bacterium | reverse complement strand
TCCGCACGCCCCCTACCCCCAAATGTGAGGTCTCTCACGGGAATTCCCATAGAACATGTAAAATTGTTTGCGGTTCACCAAAATCTGTTGGTACAATTGAAATATCTCATGTCAAAAGGAGAGGCATATGAAACATATAGAGGGCAATTTCAAAGGAGTTCGAAACGTTAACATTTTCTATCAGGGCTGGTTACCAGAGAAAGACACAAAAGCTGTTCTTCTGGTCGTTCATGGGTTGGGTGAACATAGTGGACGCTATATGAATGTGGTGAACCACTTTGTGCCCCTCGGATACGCAATCTATGCGCTCGATCATATCGGTCATGGTAAATCCGAGGGCGCCCGAGAAATGGTGGAGACCTTTGAAGATTTCACCGAAACATTGAGAATTTTCCATAAGATGGTTGTTGAATGGCAGCCCGATAAATCCATTTTCTTTCTCGGTCACAGCATGGGTGGGACTATTGCTTCATATTACCTGCTTGATCATCAGGCTGAATTTAAAGGCGCTGTTATCTCCGCACCGCTGGTC
The DNA here is from genome assembly GCA_964419495.1 of uncultured Anaerolineales bacterium. Classification (GTDB taxonomy): domain Bacteria; phylum Chloroflexota; class Anaerolineae; order Anaerolineales; family UBA11858; genus NIOZ-UU35. The sequence continues at coordinate 2,740 of CAYQQX010000285.1, read as the reverse complement.
AAAGTTGGAGAAAGTGTATCTCAGGCGACAATCACCATGGCCAAGATCTTGTCGAAAATTGCACCCAAAATGGGCGTGCAAGCCCTGGATGTCAATGCTATTTCTCGTGATCCGAAAGTGGTCGAAGCCTATGTCAACGATCCGCTTGTCTTTCACGGAAAAACTCCTGCCCGTTTGGGTGCTGAATTATTGTCTGCTTTGGAAAGAATAACGGCTGAAGCAAACAAGATCGAACTTCCGTTCATCCTAGTTCAGGGTGCAGAAGATCTCCTCGTTGATCCCGATGGGGCAGAGATGTTTTATGACATAGCCAGCTCCGAAGAGAAGATACTCAAGATCTATGATGGCCTGTACCACGAGGTGTTCAACGAACCCGAACGTGAGATGGTGCTCAAAGATGTAGAAACCTGGCTCAAAGCCCATTTATAAAGTTGACAATACCCAAAAACAACAAAACACTCTGGCGTCTAGCGGAGTGTTTTGTCCTTAATAGGAAGGTGAACTTCACTGCCGTTGTCCCGTAAGTATGGAGGGTATGCGGCTGTAAGTTAAATCAAAAAGCAGGCCAATCGGCCTGCTTTTGTATCATGGGCGGTATTGGACTCGAACCAACGGCCTTTGCGATGTATCTTCTAATCGTGGAGGGATACACTTTTAATGAAAGCGAATGCACAAATTATCTTTTTGGGTTCACCTACTCACGGACATCTTCGCGAGTATTGGGGAGATATGATTTTCCCAATACTTTTGCTGCGCTAGTTGAAATTAGAATTCAATCGTAACATTGAAGTATAATAGGTTTATGCCGATCATCTCTGAACTTCGGGAGAAATTTTCAAACGACGAATTTGAATTCTCCAAACATGCAGTTGATCAATCAATTATTCGAGAGATCTCTGTCCAGGAAATCCGAAGTGCAGTGAGTGTTGGTGAGATAATCGAGGATTATCCAGATGATAAATATAGCCCAAGTTGTTTGATCTTTGGGATGACGGATAATAAACGTCCGATACATATACAGTGCAGCTATCCTGCCCGATCTATCATCAAAGTAATAACAGTATATGAACCTGATCCTGAAAGATGGATTGATTTCAAAATACGGAAATAGCTATGACTTCAGAAAAAAATAAAGAAATCTTATTTGAAAAAGAAGTTACGTATACATTGTACAAAGATGGAAAATTCTACATCATTGAAAATGTGCCTGCGCGTGTAGATGCAGAAACTGGTGAACAATATTTTTCACCCCAAACCGTTGAGCACCTACAAAAAATCATTCATGGGCAAAGGAAACCCGCCCGAACAATTCAAACTCCGGTTTTCAATTTTACATAGGTGCAGTTCCTCTAATTCTGAAAGGCCCCGTTTTCGAACGGGGTCTTTTGATATAAAAATGGTTTTGGGAAGTGAATTATCGAAACTAATCAGATGTGGTTATCAGTTTTTTTTAGAGTTTTTGGCTTATAAAAAAGGAAAAGCGCAAGGGCAAAAATAGCCGTTTGCGCAAAAAAAGGGGTGTAAAAGGTGGGCGGTATTGGACGTGTTCCGAACCGCCGTCCCCATGAATTTTGGGTGAAATTTCTCAATGGGGGTAAAGAGTCACGTCAAAATTACTTATGAGAACGATAATTCTTGATTCTAGACACGTCAAGGAACTCGAGCGTTACCTTCTTTATCTGCCAGTCGACCTTTCATGAATATAGTCCACCAGCCATTTTACGGAATCAACTGGAGTTGTCTTGTGGATACCGTGCCCTAAATTAAAGATATGCCCCGGACGCCCAGCAGCTTCGTCCAACACCTGGTCAATGTGGGTTTTCAATTCATCCCATGGGGCTAACAGAGTCGCCGGGTCCAGGTTGCCCTGAACTGCACGATCATAGCCAATTTTCTCCCAGGCTGCGCTCAAAGGCATGCGGAAATCTATACCTATTACATCACCGCCGCAGGCAGCAACATCTTCCAGGTATGGGAATGTCCCTGTGCTGAAATTGATCACCGGCAGGCCGGTTGGCTCGAGCAGTTTGAATAGTTTGGTATTGTAAGGAGCCACAAACTGATTGTAAGCGTCTTTCCCTAAGGCTAGCCCTGCCCAAGAGTCAAACACCTGTAAGGCAGAGGCGCCAGCTTGGGCTTGTTGGATTAGATAGTCAGCCTGGACTGTTACTAACTTCTCCATTAGCCTGCCCCAGGCTTCGGTTTGACTGTACATCAGAGCCTTGGTCTTGGCGTAATCTTTAGAGCCACCTCCCTCAATAGCGTAGGAGGCCAAGGTAAAGGGAGCACCAGCAAACCCAATCAACGGGATCCCGCGCGGTTCCAGTTCGCCACTCACCAATTTGACCGCCGCGATCGTCGGGGCCAGAGTCTCCTCAGCGGGAGGTGTCTGCAGTTGGGCTATGTCCTTCGGACCATCAATGGGATTGTAAATCACCGGTCCCTTGCCAGAGACAAATTCCAGATTCAACCCCATCCCAATCAACGGGGGCAGGATGTCGGCAAAAATGATGGCGGCATCCAGGTCAAAGGCATTGATTGGCTGCAGGGTGACTTCGGCGGCCAGCTCGGGTGTTTGGATCAGATCGAGCATGCTGTATTGAGCGCGCAGAGCCCGGTATTCTTCCATATAACGCCCAGCCTGGCGCATCAACCAAACCGGGGTGGCGTCAACTGGCAAACGACGGCAGGCCCGTAAGAAGCGGGATTTTGGTTCGTTATTTGTCATTCATACTCCTAA
>CAYQQX010000284.1:0-3308 GCA_964419495.1 uncultured Anaerolineales bacterium | reverse complement strand
CTTTTTTGCGGCGTTTTTTACCGAATCACACTTGATTGCACAACCGTTACGTTAAGGTTTGTCATACCCCAAAAGTAGTATGAAGGGTAGTATTTACTTTTAAAGGAGGATGGAATAAAAAAACAGACCTCCATGTGCAGGCCTGTGATCCATTCTGCCAGTAATGACCGTGTTGCCCCTGAATTCAGAGGTTTGGCAATATCCCTAATGCTCTCGCTTTATTTACTGCTTCGGTGCGGTTGTGTACCCCAAGTTTTCCATAGATATTGCGCGCGTGCACTTTAACGGTATGTTGTGATAGGTAGAGTTTTTCGGCGATTTCTGGATTTGTTCGCCCTTGCGCAACAAGTTGTAGCACTTCGATTTCTCTGTCGCTTAGCGACTCAACATATTTAGAGTCAGTTGCCCGAGAAGTAGTTTGGTCTGTTTTTACTTTTTGGTCGATGGGGAATGCTGCCAGTAATCGTTGAACATAATCGGGTGCGATATCACGACTGAACGCTTCAAAGAGCAAATGCGCCATTGACGGGCCTTCATCGACAATGGTTCGGAAAAAGCCATTTGGTTCAGCAAGGGCAAGGGCTCGTTCTAGCACTGTGATTGCTTGAGTTGTATTCCCTTTGGATTGTAGGGTCAAAGCCCGGAGCAGCAGGATCTCCATCACTCTCGTTATTCGATATCCAGCCTCAGCAGTTTCTAGGAGTATCTGCAATAAATGATCTGATTCATCCAAGTGTCCTAGAGCGATCAGGACACGGGCTAAACCTATATGCTCAAGCAGCCAGGAATAATCTTGTTCATGCTGTGGTTTGAGGCCCCCAGTTGTGACCAAGCCTCGCGTCTTTATCCAATTGGATGCAGATTCAAGATTATCCTGTGCCAACCAGAGTCTCGTTTGCCACACCCCTTTTTGGATGATAAACCAGGGAGGTAAGTTCGACTCGCGGCCAATTTCATCTATTGTTTGGAAGCATTCTTCGATACCAGTCAAGTTCCCCTGGGAATAGTAGACCCTCATCAAGCACAGGTAGCTCCAACAAAGCATGGCCACATCCCCGCCGCGCGCGTGAAGTTCAACCCCTCTCATTGCTAGAGTAACGGCCTTATCCAGGTCATTCAATTCAGCCAATGCCTCACCCCAAATTGCCAATAGCCAGCCAGCAATCCCCGAATGAGACATCCTGCTTTTTTTGGCCAAATCCATCATTTGGGAGCAAATCTCTACGGTGTGCTGCAGCTTACCTTTTTCTCTGAGAATGTTTGCCAATTTCAGATTGCCAACAAGAATGAAATAGACGTTACCCGTGGATCTGATTACATCTAACGCTTCTGATTGAGCCAGATAGGCTGCTGACATGTCACCTTTGATCGCTTGGGCGTCGCCTAGGGCAATCGCAGCGATGGTTCGCATGGCAACATCACTCTCTGGTAGAAATTCAAGAGCCTCCTGAGAGTGTTTGATAATTCCCTGTACATCTTTCTGGATGTAAGAGCCCATAAATGCTCGGACTGCGGCCAGCCTGCCCCGCAGCTTCATTTTGTCAGCGGATGACAGTTGTACATCATTATCTTGAACAGATGTTTCAGATGTACGCTCCTCACTCGATTCAAGAACCTGTTCGACAGATTGGAGATCACGTTCAGCCTCGCCCAACTGACCACTTGTGAACGAATACAATGCGCGGAAAATACAAAGTTGCGGTTTGGCTATTACAATTTCGACGGGCAACTCAACCAGCCATTGTCGCAATTTCCCATGCTGACCACGTTTCCAAAAAGCATCAATGTGAGCATCCACTAGGGACGCCATCCGAACGAAATCTTTACCTCGAAGCGCGTGGTCTATCGCATCATCTATAAACCCATTTTTTTCGTACCAAACACTTGCTTTGGAATGAAGCACAGGCACTTGTTCTATATGGATCTGATTCAGCCGCCTACGCAGCGAATCGGCAAACAGATGATGGTAACGGTACCAATACCGTTCATCATCCTGGGGTACGATGAATAAATTGGCGTGTTCGAGAGATTGCAGTATCGAACCCCCGTTATCCTGATCGGTGAGGGCATCACATAAAGAGCCAGTCAATCGGTCGAGTATGGCAGTTTTTAATAGGAAATTCTGGATGCACTCGGACTGCTGGTTCAGAACCTCCTCGATGAGGAAATCTAGCACAAGGCGATGGCTGCCGGAAAAGGCTTTTATCAGGCTGGTGGCATCTTCATGATCCCTCAATGAAATTGCAGCCAGTTGCAGGCCAGCAATCCAACCCTCGGTCCGGTTTTCCAATAAGTCGAGATCTTCATCTGATAAATTTAATGTCATCACCTGATTGAGAAATTCAGCAGCCTCTGAGGAATTAAAACGTAAATTTGCAGCGCGTAATTCAGTCAGTTGGTCCCGAGCACGAAGACGCCCCAAGAGTAAGGGCGGATCCTCCCGAGTAGCGATGACCATATGAATTTGACGGGGTAAGTGATCAAGCAGGAAGGCGAGGGCATCATGGACTTGCTGAGATTCAATCAGGTGATAATCATCGATGATTAGGATAATTTTCTCAGAGAGAGACGAAATATCGTTGATGACTGATGTCAGGATGGTCTCGGGTGGAGGTGGCTGAGGAGAGTGGATCATGCTCAACGCGCCTTCGCCAATTGAGGTATTCACTCCTTCAACTGGATTAAGCGCAGAAATAAGGTAACTCAGGAATCGCGCTGGATCGTTATCGCTCTTATCCAGCGAAAACCAGGTAATTCGGTATAATGTTTGTTCTTCCTTGGGGGTATCCAACCGCAAGCTGTCTAACCATTCGGTCACTAACGTTGTCTTACCAAATCCAGCCGGGGCTGATATCAGGGTTAATTTTCGATGCAGACCTTCGTCTAATCGTTCGATCAAACGTGGTCGATGGACGAGTTCTTGCCGGGCGGTGGGAATGAAAAGCTTGGTAGAGAGAAGTTGTTCCACTGTTGACCTTATCTTCCTCGATGTTGAACAAAATACGACCTCAGTGTTATCTCAAAAAACAGGTCATTATGAGACCATCTCGATTATAGCATGGGGCTCTAAAACGAATTCCCTGAAAAATAGCCTTTTAATCCCGAATTCATCCAACCCAGGTTCAATATTGTATTAGTCCCTCCCAATTTCTTACAGTACAATTGTGTTATTCTATTTTGTACCAAGGTGTAGCAAAATCCGTCCCGTAGGGGAAAATTCTGAAATACCCCGTTCACTAAAGGTGGCTGCGGGGAAAGGAATTTTATGGTTTTGCCTCTTTGTAAAAAAATATTGTAATTGCATCGTT
>CAYQQX010000283.1:0-3370 GCA_964419495.1 uncultured Anaerolineales bacterium | reverse complement strand
CTTTTGATGCCGTTTTTTACGATTCGGCCTCTACTTGCACAACCGTTACGTTAAGGGTGTGTGAAAAGTTTTCAAGCCAAAATTCTCCCTGATGCCCAAACGCGCCAGTGATGTTTTGTTGGAATCCCTTTGGAAGCAGTATCATCAAAAACCCTGGGAACCCGAATAGAGTCAGGTATATTTACCCAGCCATACATACGTATTGGAATTATTGTGTTCCCGGCGGAGCGTAGAAACGCACTCTCCATTTTCCCACAGATTGTTCCCATGCACTCGTATCGTATGTCACGATATGAACCCACGTTTGCCCAGGATGTAGTGGAACTGGATTGCCATCCTTATCAACGAACTTGACTGGACGATTGTGTCCGGTCTCTTTGGCTTGTTCATCGGATAAAGTATTCCAAACGATGCTATATGCCTTTCCGTCTTTAAATAAAATCGCCGGCCCTTCATTGAAATTCAGATTAATGTCAATGATTGTCGGCGTGATGGCTTCGTGTCTGGCAAACATGATGATCACATTGTGAAAAATGAGCTGGCGACCATTCAAGCGATCTGTTGCTGGGTAGAACTTTCCCGTTCCATCTGCAGCATCAGTATGTCGCAAGTAGCCTCCCGATAGGGGATCAAAAACCCATTTTGCCTGGTTGAGGAAGTTATAAAACACAATTACTTCGTTAGCATTCCCAGCAGAGGGTATATTTGCCAGATTAGAACCTGAGTATTTTCCGCTCGATGAAGGAAGATTTAGATATATATTTCCAGAATAATCAATGGTTTCACCAGAAACCTGGTTTTGTTTGGCAATTTCCTTCATGCTTTTGATGCTCAGGAATGCGCTGTTGATATCTGTTTCGTCCGTTCCATAAAGGGATGCGCATCCAGGAATATCTACCTGGGAATCCTTACCCGCATAAATTAAGCAGCCCTTGGAAAACCATTCTAAAACCCATTTGTACGGCAGGCGTCCCGATCGTATAGGCCCAATGATAATATCGTAAATATAGGTGCCGATCCACTCACCGGGTTTTTCGAAATTCGATGTACTGTTTTCGACTTGGGTGGTTTGTTGTTCGATTGAATCGCCTTCTGTGCTGCTGGTTTGGCCCTCGCTGCCTTCTCCTACCTCGCCTTCGCCAAACACACCTGCCTGATTTCCAACACCAATGAAGCCAGCATCCCAGCTGAAATCGTCCGCTTCAACCGAGAATATCGGTGTGACACCATTTTCTCTATCTGCGTCGCTATCAGCGAAGTCATCATTACCGAGGTTTGGGTCAGTGAAATCCATGCCGGAGGGAGGTACAAATTTTAAGTAATACTTTTTGTCTGCTTCGACATTGAACCCAAAGTAGCCATTTGAGTCTGTACTGGTGCTGTCGATAAATTCGTTTGCTTCGCCATCGTACAGATTTACACATACGCCAGAAATTGGCCCCTCATCGTAGCCTTGTAGTCCATCGCCATTGCCATCGTGCCAGACATAATTGCCCAGGATCAACCCAGTCGTCTTGAAAGAATCTGTGCGGATAGGGCATTGACCGCTTATTGGAGCCTGAGGTTCAGGATAATCGCCATAAAATATGGTCAAAAAGCGTGTCATGCCCTCGCTGATATACATCTCAAAAATGTATGGTGCAAACGAAGGTCCTGCCTGGGGGCGAGCGGAGGCTGGGAAGTTTGTGATGGAGATCAGTACTGCGGGCAGATTTAGATTTTCGGGATCAGATACCGGCAACCCTGTCAATGGATTGTAGCCAAGAGGAAAATCTACCAGGTCCGGTCCATAAGTGTCTGGGCCTTGAGCTGAATCTTTGGGCGCAGAGGTTTGTGCTGCAACCGAGGTTGCCAGGAAAAACATCACCCCAAAGAGAAGTAAAGTAATCCCAAGGATTACGATTAGAACCCGGAATAGTTTTTGTTGAATATTCATTACCATACTCCTTATGCAATGATTATCAACTCTACCTGCGTGGTATGAATAGTAGATTAAAATTACTCATCAAAAGTGAAAGTAACGGTTTTTGTAACACAATCTCCTTCGACGCCATCTTGTGTGCATAACTTGATTGTGGCCTCGAATTCGGTCCCAGGCTCTGGCTCGCGGATGTTAGCTGCTACTTCGGCTAATCCATTAGCAGGCAGGGTCGAAGCCCCAGGTGGGCATCCACCAGGTTCAACAAATCCAACATCATTGCTGCCGCCATATACGTGTTTGTCATTGGTAATGTCAGCGATCTTAAGTGACACCGACTCAAAGGTAAACTCAGATGTATTTTCTACCTGGAAAGCAGCGTAATGGGGCCAATTGCCGCAAGGGTGGGTGCTGGCGAATTGCAACTTGAAGGATGGCTCCCCAGCTGGTGGGTTTGCATCTTCTCCGGGCGTGTCTTCTTGGGCATCTACTTCCTGACGCGTATAGCTAACGCCAGCAGCAGCATTGGGGTAAGGGTTCGGCCCAATGAACATCTTCATCACGTCATCGGTGATTGTGTAGGAAAGATATTGCTCAGGCTCCCAATCGTATTCAACTTCCTCGCCCCCTTGTAAAACTCTATTGGTCAGCAGGTCTAAATTGCCACCTTCTGCATCGTACGCCAAGACATCATAGATTATTTCACGGGTTGATCCCTCAAAGACAAAACGATTAGCGAATGTTGTCGCAGTGAATTCGAGGATGGCTCCGGTAGCTTCACTTTTCCAAGTGCCCATAAACGGAAGAACTTCACCCTCGAATATGAAATCGACGGTTTCTACGGCACATTCTCCTTGTTTTCCATCTTCTGTGCACAAAGTTATTGCCGCAGAGAATTCGGTTCCTGGCTCAGGAGATTGAAGATTTGCGGCTACAAAGCGCTTGTTGAAAGGTGGCAGTATTGTATTCCCAGGGGGACATTCGCCGTCTTTCAGGAATGGTTGGTCGTTACTTCCGGTATACACCGACTGGTTATTCGTGTTGTCGTGGATCTCGATAAACGACGATTGCAAAATCCAGATAGAAGTACTCTCTAGCTCAAAGACCGCATAATGGGGCCATTCTCCACACGGCTGAGTACCAACGTAGCGAAGCTCAAAAGTTGGTGGTGACTCTGGGGTGGTATTGCCTTCAGGTATGTCGGCACTTTGCGATTCTGCTTGAGCGCGTGCATCTCCCAAGAAACATAAGAGAGGGATATCAAGCCCATACCAGGAACCAAGATCGAGGTAATGATCATCGATGTCAGCATGAGATAGCCAGCCATCTGGCAAACTGTGTTCATGAATCTCGACGAAGTAATGTCGCTGTTCCGAATACCAGCGTTGGGTATCGTACGTGACCAAAAAGTTGGATTGATTTTGGATTGTGGAAATAAAGGTATCCAGAGAT
>CAYQQX010000282.1:0-3440 GCA_964419495.1 uncultured Anaerolineales bacterium | reverse complement strand
CAAGATTCAAGCTCTATTACTACAACTCAGCTCTTGGGAAACTTCCTGTTTACAAAGCTCAAAGAACTTGGCATTGAGCATTGTTTCGGCATTCCAGGAGATTCTCGTTAAGTTGCGTAACATCACATCCTAAAAGGAAATTGTATGATGAAAGCTAAATACAAAGAAATTTGGTTTCTTGAAGGGGAAGAAATTCAAGGTGAAGAGAAAAAAATAAAATTACCCTTTGGAAGGGCCAGCGCCCGGGCCTTGATCGTTCGACGTAGTGACGGTGCCATCTTAGGGACACTGCACCACAAAGGTGGCAAACTGGCCCCACCTGGAGGCGCCATCGACGATGGCGAGAATTCTGCGCAAGCGGTTGCCAGAGAATTGGATGAAGAAAATATCCAACTGGTAGGTAACAGTGAAATGTGGGAAAAGCGCATCGCGGTGAGTTATTATGATGGGTACAAGGAATTATCCATTTGGCATATCTTTGACGTCGAAGATGCTGTGATTGGCGAGTGTGAAGAAAATATCATCTCAAGATGGGTGCGCCAGGAGGAAGATGTTTGGTATCCTTCCATGCGAGAATGGATTATTCTGACTTTGAATCAATGTCTCCCTGAGTTTGCTCAGAAAAGCGTTGCAGTTCAATAAATACTGATAGAATAATAGCGTCTGGTCGTTGTCCTTCATTCTCCTCTAGAGTAGAAGATTTGATATTCGGCCAGCAGGCATACTCCCTGGATAAACCTATTTGCGGTAGGGATATCCAGGGAGTTTTTCTTTATTTGGAAAAGAAATTGATATACAATGAGAGTAATGGTTTTATCGTCTCGCCTTTGCATAAACTATATCCCCTTATTCAAAGGATGCTTTAGATGTCTGCACATATATTTTTGGTGTTATTGTTTTCTTACCTAATCGGAGCATTGCCCTCGGCCTACCTGGTATCCCAATTTGTTGGCACGAAAGAAATCTGGCGTTTGGGCGATGGCAATATGGGCGCTAAGAACACCTTTTTAGCTGTCGGAAAGTTAGAAGGAATTATAGTTGGTACCGTCGATATTTTAAAAGGGGTTATGGCTGTTGAATTGGTGCGCTATTTCAACATGGCTCCTTGGGTCGCTTATCTGGCTGGAGCATTGGCGGTGTTGGGCCATGACTTCTCACTCTTTGTTGGATTCCGTGGTGGGCAAGGGATGGCCACTTTGGTGGGTGTATTTTGGATGATCGTCCCGCTACAAACAACGATCGGTTTTGTATTATTCATCTCTTCGCTGTTTATCACTCGTCATTGGAATGCGAGCTGTGCGATTGGGTTTGGCTCCTTTACTGGCTTGGTTTGGATTACCGGCGGTCCAGTCTGGTACCCCATAGTGCTTTTGCCTACCATCGGGATAAAGAAGATGCTCCAAAACTGGCGCGCCCGCCATGCGGTTGCATAAGTTAGTTTGAAACTCTCTAAGAACAGTACAACTATCCTGGGAGCAATCCACATGAAGAAATTGAAGACTTCCTTTCCACTGCTGCTGCCGACCCCCCGGCAAATTCATCTCCAAGAGTCTCACTTTGACATTCCGCATTCGGGCGTGATCCTGATCAACGCCCATGAACCTCAAAAGCTACTTTTCTCAGCTAAATTTCTGCGCTCTAATCTGGGATTTGATTGGCGGATCGCTGCCGGGGGAGGGGTGCGACAAGACGAAGGCATCATATGCTTGAATCTGGTTCCTGCTAGCATTCAAAACGAGCAGGGTTACCAATTGGTAATTACTGAAAAACGTATCGACCTGATTGCCAAACATCCTGCAGGAATTTTCTATGGTTCACAGACACTGCGACAGCTTATTGCGCAAAGTGATGGCCGTCTGCCAAATTTGCGCTGCAGCGATTGGCCCGATTTCCCCAACCGGGGCGTGATGCTGGATATCAGCCGTGATAAAGTCCCCGCCATGGCGACGCTTTACGACCTGGTGGATATGCTGGCTTCGTGGAAGATCAATCAACTGCAGCTATATACCGAGCACACTTTTGCATATACTGCGCATGAAACAGTGTGGGCAGATGCTTCGCCAATGACGGGGGAAGAGATTTTGGATTTAGATGCATATTGCCGCCAGCGTTTCATCGAATTGGTGCCTAACCAGAATTCATTTGGGCATATGCACCGCTGGCTCAAGCACGCAAAGTACAAGCATCTGGCGGAATGTCCGGATGGATTTGTCACACCTTGGGGAGAGCGCCACGATGAGCCGTTCAGCCTTGATCCTTCTAATCCAGAGAGTTTGGGCTTGATGCGTGGCTTGTATGATGAATTGCTGCCCCACTTCGCCAGCAGGCAGATCAATATTGGCTGCGATGAAACCTTCGAGCTCGGACAGGGCAAGAATAAGGAACTTGTTGAGCAGGTTGGTGAGGGACGCGTATATCTGGATTTTCTGCTCAAGATCTATGCTGATCTGAAATCCCGAGGGTATACGCTGCAATTCTGGGGAGATATCCTGATGAATCACCCGCAGTTGGTGCCTGAACTCCCCAAGGATTTAATTGCCCTGGAGTGGGGTTATGAGGCCGCTCATCCCTTTGACGCGCACTGCGCGCGTTATGCAGAAGCAGGTGCGCCCTTCTTTGTCTGCCCAGGGACATCTTCGTGGAACACATTGGTCGGGCGAACGGCAAATGCTCTCGAAAACCTGCGCAGTGCCGCGCATAGCGGTTTGCAGCACGGCGCGGTGGGATATCTCAACACCGATTGGGGCGACAGCGGGCATTGGCAGCCTTTGCCGATCAGCTATCTGGGTTTTGCTTACGGGGCGGGGGTATCATGGGCTTATGACCGCAACTATGATGTCGATATCACTAGCAAAGTTAGTAAATTTGCATTTGGTGATGAAGCGAACATTATGGGAAAGCTGGCCTATGATCTTGGAAATCTCTATCTGGAGAGTGAACTGCAGCCCCCGAACAATTCGATCTTGTTTAGAGTCCTACAGTCAACGCCGGAAGATTTAGCTGTCCATGCCGAGCAGGCTGAGATACGCGCCGCGGAATGCCGAAAAATATTAGCCCAAATAGATCAGATCATGGAGCCCTTATCTAAAGCAGCAATGCAGAGTGACGATGCAGATTTGATGCGCTCTGAATTTGCCTGGGTTGCCGATATGCTGCGTCATTCTTGCAGGCGCTTCATGTGGGCGTTGAGCCTGGCAAATGGAGAAGAAGACCTGAACACACGCACATCACTCAGCCAAGAAACCGAGGCTCTCATGGAAAGATATCATCAGATCTGGCATGCTCGCAATCGACCGGGTGGTTTTGGAGATAGCCTTGCTCGAATGAAAGCCATGCGCAGCCATTACTTGTGATCGAAGCGTGTAAAATATTCACGAATGGTATATTTAATTAACTCATGTTACGCACACGTAGCGAGGTTTCCCTGGAAATAGGGGGTC
>CAYQQX010000281.1:0-3628 GCA_964419495.1 uncultured Anaerolineales bacterium | reverse complement strand
CAGGGCCTTGCGCCCCCAACCCCGGCTGGACGATTTCGTCCCGCCTCTTGGCACGTGCGTGCCTGCGTTGCGAGCGCGGCGGCCTCCGCAGGCCAATCCTTCCACGAAAAAGAACGCGGTCACGCGCAGATATTTTGCGCTACAGCCAAAGTATCGCGTCGTGCAAGATTACCCATTTTTTGTACTACATTGAAAGGAGCACACCATGACCAGATTTGACGCAATCAGAAAAATCATCATCAAAGACGCCTCAGAAAGCCAGATCAAGACATTTGATCGCTGCCTGGAAATATTAACGCGGGGCTTACCCCAAGACGATGAGATCGGCCAGATACTGAGGAAGGAAGCGCCGTTCGACCCACAAGAAAAGCTAGTGGGAGAATTGACGGGGGAACGAATCCTATCGGTTTTTTCTGTGGTCTTTGGGGTCATCAACGCCCCTAGATCGACAGAGTTCGATCAACAATCAGCGGTTAATGGGTTGCTGAACGGGCTAAATGTAGACGAGTGATGTGAAGCGGTAGGGCGATGTAAGCTATTCCTTGATTTGGCCCAAAGCGGCTTTATTCCAAAGCTATGGTGATTGTACTAATCCGTCACGATCCTGCTGAAAACGTCAACCGCTGGTATGCGGTTGGGATTCAGCCCACTCTGTTCTGCCAGCACGCGGTAGTGTGCGGCTGGGGGCGGCGGCGGACTGCCTATGCGCGCTGGCGCATTCTCCCCGGCTTCAGACCGCACTCAGGCTGGCGAGATGGCCAAAGCGATCCTGGCCGCCAAAATCAAGAAAGGCTATCAGGACGCAGGAAACCAGAACGTGTCACCTTTATTCGACTCACATCCAGAACAGATAGGAGCATGCAAATCATGAATTATTCATCCACATTTGAGGAACACCTAACCAAACAGGGCAAATCTCACCAGACAATCAAGGGCTACGTAGCGGATATACGGCGGTTTTCCCAGTGGGTTGACCAGAGCAATGGTGATCTGCTGTTCCCGCAGCTCATCACAACTAGCGATCTGCGGGAATATCGCAAGTACCTGCTTACCGTGCAACGCCACAAAGCCAGTACAATTAATCGGTGGTTGGCGGCTATCCGACAGTACCTGGACTGGGCCATCTCACAGGGGATGATCGAAACCAATCCTGGGAGCGCAATAAAATCTATGAAGCGACCTTCTCAAACGGTGCGCTGGTTGAACAAGAAGGAGCAACATGCTCTCCAGCAGGCCATCGAAAAAGACCTGCAATTGGCCAAGCTGCGCTATCCCGTGCGCATCACCACACGCCAGCGGGATGCTGCCATCGTCATTCTGCTCCTAAACACCGGTCTAAGAGTATCGGAACTGGGAGCGTTGCGCCTTGAAGACATCAACCTTGCAGAACACAATGGCCATCTTGAGATTGCAGGCAAAGGACGTAAAGAGCGATTGGTACCGCTCAATCTCAAAGCCCGCAAAGCGATGCAGAACTGGCTCCAGGTGCGCCCGGAGACTGCGGAAAATGATGCGGTTTTCATCGCCCTGGAACATTCTACGAATGGAAGCTTGTGCGACCGCTCAATACAACGAAATGTACGCCGGTTTGGTGAGCAGGCAGGTTTGCCAAATCTCATTCCCCAAGTCCTGCGGCACACGTTTGCAAAAAACTTGGTGGATGCCGGGGTTTCTCTGGAGAAGGTCGCGGCGTTGTTAGGCGTTGGCTTGACTGCTGTCTGGCATTATGCTGTGGTCGCAACCAAAGACCTGGAAGCAGCCGTCGAAAAGATCAGCAGCGGAGGCAAGCATGTATATCCCGGTTAGGTTTCAAGAAAGCCATCAGGAGCACGTTTTCCGGCTGACAGGTTCGCCGCGCGGCAATGTCTTTTTGGGCGCTAGTATGCGGCGGGTGAGAATCATGCGGGCTGCGCTTCGCCATCGGCTCAATGCACAGAAAACTCTATCGCCTGGTGAACTCAGAGCAATCATGCACGCATCGAACTGTCCTTTCTGGCTGAGTGAAATGAGCGTCGCAGAACTGATGGATGCTCTGGCAGTCAAGTTGGAAGGCAGCATGATAGTAACCACTTCGTCAATTCGATTACAGGTCATCGCTGAAACGCGCATATCCACTCTCCCCTAGGAAGAGAAGGCAACACCCCATATCTAATGGAGGAAGAGAGTACAAGGGAAGGGATTCATGCCAACGGCAACCTTATGGTATGAGATTTTCAGTATGAGTGATGATGCTGCGAAACGCGTAATGCCGCACGCTGGCGATCAGCCGAGACAAAGACATATTGCGGTTGCGAGGATTGTGGGAGAGGGGGGAGTGGTGGATGCAGCCGGATTATTTCTTTCCGCCAGAAGGGGAAAAGAGAGTGGGAAGAGTGTTAATGGAGCAGGCACAAGCGGCCTACTTAGAGCACTTTTTTGGTCAAATAACTAATTTCCTGGCCTCAACGGCCTACTTATACCGAGCAAAGGCATATCAGGAACAAAATTTCAATGCTAGATACCAATACACTACGATACTTGCCAGAGGTCCAAATCGCTGATACAAACGGCTTGAGCGGGCGTTCAGATAGACGTAGTCGAGAGATTGCAGTTCTTTGGCTAGTCACACAAGGTCACACGCTTCGAGTAGAAATTCAATGGATCATTTCAACGCATTTTAGAATCAACCATCGAAGCGGTGCACTAAGAGCCATTATTCCTGACTTGATTGAAAAGAGATTGCTAGATTGCGAGAGCCTGCCAATTCCAGGAGTGCGCAGTTACGGAATGTTGAAAATAGATGCTGTCTGCCTTACCGAAGCTGGACGCGAACTGGTAAGCTGTTTTGGTTGGTCAGTGAAGGAGACCGAAATGGAACGCATGAAGCGGCTGCATGAAAAGGGGAAAACCGAAAACAAACACACGGCTGCGGTGCTGGCTTTCACGTACCATGCAAGACTTCGAGGCTGGAAAGCGGGCGTGATGCCGAAGTCAACGCCGGGCAATTATCGCTGCGCTCCTGATGCGATTGTGGCCAAAGGTGACCGAGAGTATCATGTCGAGGTCGAACTCTCCTGGAAGATCGCTGACCCCAAGTGGCGGTACATGGCGCGGCATAGAAAGGTGGTCGCGTTATGCGCCAGACACGAGAGTCACCAGCAGGCACTTGTTGGGGATGTTGAAAGCGTCATCGGTGCAAACGCGCCGATTATCGCCACAAATCTGCGAAGGTTGTTCAAGGATGTTCAGAAAGAACCTCTGGGAGAATTATGGTTAGAGCGATGGTAGGAAATCTTACCGCGTGCCATTCTGCCACTCCGCCATATGCGCTCTGACGCAGTCCCAAGCAAGCAGCTGAATCATAGGAAAAAGCCACCAACGCATTGTTGATGGCTTTTCTATATCTGGCTGATGCTTATAAATACCTGCTTGGGTGTTTTTCTTTGCTCCGCTTTTTACAGATCTCTTATTCTCTTGCGACCTCAGGTTTTGGATAGCCTGCTGGCAAAATATATCCAAAAATCAACTTGAAATCCCGTGGATGAGTCAAGCAGCCAGCACAACTACATCAAAAGGTTCTTTACTCTGAGTGAGCCCGTCGGGTTACTTGGCCACCCAGCGAACCTCTAGTCTGGGACTCCACTCGCAG
>CAYQQX010000280.1:0-3765 GCA_964419495.1 uncultured Anaerolineales bacterium | reverse complement strand
CAGTGAGGGTGAAGAAATCGCCCGCCGTATGATTGAATTCATTGCAGATAGCTCACCAGGAGACTAATCCATATGAAAACACAAAATAAAGAGTACAAAATTCAGTGGCTACCAATTCTACTAATTGTTTGGAACATTGTTGATGCAGGGTTCCATCTAGCGATTGATTTTATTGAACCCGTACGCATTACGGGAAATATCATAGGCGTGGTGGCCGCTATCATCGTCTTATTGGGGCTTGCCAAATCATACGCACCCCACCTTTTGAGCCTTAGCGCGGCCGTGATTATCATTATCAATTCAACGCAGCGGCCATTTTCTGGCCCTGTTGAAATTATCGTCCTCACCTTCATTGGGGTCTCTGTTTTTCTCCTACTGCGTTGGGCACAAGTGAAGGCGCAAGCAGCGTATGTAGAAGCAGGCTTGGGGAGTGATCATACTGCTGTACCCATCTACCTTCGTGGGCGGGGTGCGCTTTTGGTCACTCTGGTTGGATTGGCTATTATGTATTTTGTAGGGAGCCAAATTGATCCCCCACTATATGCGTTTATGAGTATTGAGCAAACCGACACCACGGCGGACATCTCGCTCCCACGCGAGATAAATGGAGAATCGGCAGAAATCCTTTCCGCCTTCTATGGCTTAGACGATGGCATGCCAAGTTGGGCTGGAAACCTTTGCCCGGGCGCACCCGGTATGGATGGGATGCCTGTGATTCTTTCCACCGAAATCGATCTGGATACGATGCAGGCTGGGGATTTTCAGGTCACAACCGCATCAGGCAAAATTGGGTTTTTGGTTTGTGCTACCTTGTGGCCTGCGGTTGATGTTGGAGAGTTACGAACAGTTCTTTTGGTAGGAGATTTTGGTTCAGCAGAAGAAGACCCGCCCGTTCACGTCGAGATTGTTGGCAATCTCCATTCAATCGATAACACCGTCAACTTCAAAGGGGCAGAAATTATGGTGACACCGCTTGAGCCAGGCCCGTCGATGGTGTTTGCCGAAATTGTTCCCCAAGATGAGTGGCGTTTAGGAGATAAGGGGAGCGAAGGGGGGACAGGTTGCCCTGCAGAAGGGGTACAACAGATTGTCCGCGTGGCATGGGATGGCGGTGTAAAGTTAGAAAATGGGGATGAGCCAGGTGATACTGAACGGCAGCTTTACACCGTGACGGTCAAAGCGACGGATGGTTCGACCAACGAAGTAATCCCCTTTGCGCTGGGCGATTTAGGCGATGGCGATAACAACCATAAGCTGTGTTTGGATACGAATGAACGAGTGCTATCAGTTTCATTTCCAGCCGGGATATTGGTTGACCCCAATCACGACTTAAATCCCGAAACAACGATTCAAGTGACACAGTAGAAGGATTGGCCGAAGTTATTAACGGTAAATTCCGTAACGATCTGAATACATGAAACCAGGAAAACAAACATGAAGAAAATTACTCTAATTATCCTTGCTGTGCTGCTCGTCGCAGTCCTTGGCGTTGTACTCTTTGCCAATCGCCCAGGCGATACATCACAATCCTGTCAGGAATACTACGGTGAAATGAAAAACTTGCCTACTGCCGCTCTCGACTGGTGCAACACCGGAGAGTATTTTTCATGGGAATCCACCCTGCCTATAAACGCAGATTTTGAAGCCCTGAATATCTTTTACATCTGCATGGGAAATCCACAGAATCCAGCGATTGTAATGATTCATGGCTATCCAACGAGCAGTTTCGATTATGCCCCGTTATTTGCCAAACTCAGTGCAGAGTACTATGTCTGCGCCCTAGATACCCCCGGCTATGGCTTTTCCGATAAACCGCTGGATGGCTTTGATTATTCCATCTTTGATGATGCTCAATTGGTTGATTATTACATCCGCGAAATCGTAGCACTGGATGAGTTCACCCTACTAACGCACGACAAAGGCGACAGCGTGGGGCTGGCATTACTGCAAATTTATCAGACCTATAATAATGAGAAACCCTACACCATCAACCATCACTTCATCACCAATGGCAATATCTACCTGCCGCTGGCGCAATTAACCAGCGGACAAAAGGCACTTCTCAATCCCGCCATGGGGCCTTTCATCTCATCATTGATGATAGGAACCCGGCTCACGGAAGGGCTGGCAAATTTAACCTTTAATACCACACTGCCCCAGACTGAGATTGATGCATACGCCTCTATTTTTGACTATCAGGATGGCACCGCCGTTCAGCATGAAATCATCGAATATCTGAATGAGCGTGCAGAAAGTGAGGTTGGCTGGTTAGAAGCACTGGCAAGAAGCGACGTCCCGACCACCATCATTTGGGGCGAGTTGGATGCGATTGCACCGTTAGCTGTCCCCGATTTTGTTTGGGAAAACTATCTTGCAAACATAGAAACCCCTGCAACCTATTGGCGCATCCCCTGCGCGAATCATTATCTTCAGGTGGATGAGCCTGAGCTGGTCGCGGCTATTCTGCATGCAAGCGTAGCAGATGATGCGATCCCATCTGAGATAGATGGGGAAAATTGTCAGGCAGTACGAATTCATTAGCAAGGGATCCAAAATGACGAAACTTTTGAAATTCCCTTAAACAGTGCCGGACCAATAGTTTGAGATTAAACAACTAGAAATAGTCTCAGGTGATTGAAAAATCAATAACAAAAAAGGAGCCAAGAGAGTTTCTCTTGGCTCCTTTCTCTCATCGCACCATTCAAGAAGTCTATGTCTTTGACCTGCCCCCAATATATGTACCAGTTACAAAGTTAGTCCAATCGGTTGTTGAACATAGATGGCTTCCGGTGCCGGGGGACAATACGGGGGACAATAGCCCAGCGTACTGTGCGGTCTGATGGTTGTGATGCGT
The DNA here is from genome assembly GCA_964419495.1 of uncultured Anaerolineales bacterium. Classification (GTDB taxonomy): domain Bacteria; phylum Chloroflexota; class Anaerolineae; order Anaerolineales; family UBA11858; genus NIOZ-UU35. The sequence goes on along the minus strand of CAYQQX010000280.1, from coordinate 911 downwards.
CATACCCTGTTGGACAAAAACTCATTTTTCTAAGAGAGACTACATGACCTCGTATGGCGTTTTTCCGTCGTGAGACATGTGTGGTCTGTCGTAATTATAAAAGCTTTCCCAGGCTTCTAGCTTTGAGTTCAAATCGACATCACCTGTGTAAGTAAGTAGTTGATAAAACTCCCTTTGATCTGTCAAATGGGATTGTTCAACTTTTCCGTTTAGTTGTGGGGAGCGTGGTTTGATGTGTCCATGCTGGATCCCTAGATCTTCAACATGGAAATGAAATCGAGCTTGGAACTCATGACCTCGCTTCATCAGCTCTTCTATCCACGCGGCGAAAGGCTCGGGGGGCAGGACTCATTTGTTCTCTAAGCGTTTCATTTTTTATTCTCTTTTCAAATACCCCATTGCTGCTGAAAGCACTTCATCCACCATCTTATCCCGAAATGCCGGATCATCGACCTTGCCGGTGTGAAATAAAATAAAAGGCACATTAACCATTCCCAATGCCGTGGTAGCCCCCAGGAGGGGATCACGCTCTGCGAAATCGCCCCGTTCCATGCCCAATTCCAGCAGGCTGGCTAATAGGTCAGCAGCGATCAATTTCTTCTGCTGGCCTTGCTCCAGATACTGATTTCCTTTATCTGGAACAACCCAACCCATCCGATATATATTCGGATTTTCTTTGGCATAAGTAACTAAAATACTCAATAATTCTTTTACTAATGGGGGGATATCTTCGGTTAAAGCCCGCTCTTTTATCTTCTCAAACTCACTTAACCAGCTCGATAGCATTCGATCTCGCAATGCCGACTCAATCGCAGCTTGATTTTCGAAATAAGTAAACAATGACATATGCGATATACCTAGGCACTAACAGCACTTCTATCGACAAAAAATTGTCGATGTTGATAACCTAA
>CAYQQX010000279.1:0-3839 GCA_964419495.1 uncultured Anaerolineales bacterium | reverse complement strand
TAAACTTTTGCTGTTTTGAGGAGGGTCTAGCACCCTTTTTGCAGTAGAGTCATCTGTACAATTATTTTTTCAACCACACGAGGAAGGCAAATTAACATGCATGCACAAAAACGAAATTTCCTGGGATTGATGATGATTATAAGTCTGATGATCTTTGCCAGCCTGGCTTGCAACCTACCAATTTTTTCTGGTGGCCAGGATGCACCGTCTCAGGCCGAAGAAATTCCTCCACCAGCAGATCCAACCCCAACTACGGACGTAGCCTCGCAGCGTGCCACCGCATCTGCGGAGGATGAAGGATCCGAGGCTGAAGAACCAGCCGATACAGAGCCTGCTGACGCAGAACCCGCACCCGCGGATACGGCAGATTCAGGTGAGCCAATCCCAGCCGCGGAAAATCCGGCCATTCCCGATTGCAACGCATTCGATGTCAATGCATTCAATGCCATTGTCGATGGTACGTTCAGCTTCGTAATACAAGACCAACTCAACAATTGTCATTATGAATCAGATAATGGTTTCCGACTTCTCATTGGAGGAGGCAAACCCAGTAGTTCAGATGAAATGTACGATCTTTTCAACACTTCTTTTGGCTCGCTACCAGATTCGACTTGGGAGTTTGTAAACGGCTACTATCTGGGATTAGCCTATTCATCAGCATCTGTAACTGTACAAGGTACTTCGGCAAGTGGGCATTCAATGGCGATTGTCGCTGCCAGCCAACCTGGTTCTGACCCCGATGCGCTAAAACAATTATTCGAAGCACTGGGGCGCGAAGCCGCGCGGCAATTAAATCTACAATGGTAGCATAATCAGTAGATCACAGATTCCCAATTATTGAGGATCTCTAGGAATCGCCGTGGCAAGGGTCCACATTTGGGGGTAGGGGCGTGCGGAGCATGCCCCCTACCCCCAAATGTGAGGTCTCTCACGGGAATTCCCATAGAACCATTATTAGATGTCATTGCGAACAAAGTGAAGCAATCTCCGCCCTTTAGAGGGGGATTGATTCGGCACGAAACGCCTCGCAATGACAAAAAATCGTGATCTGCTGAAAATCTAGCTCTGGACAATATTCGACCAGGGCTAGATTAAGGTGTAAATTTTTTGATGGAAATTTATGGTGATGGTGTGAAGCAAGATGAAGGACTGACCGCACAGGGATCCGCCGTTGGTGTTGCAGTAATGGAAGGAGAGGGAGTGAAAGTAGAAGTTGGGGGTGGAGTTTCTGTCGGGGTATGTGTTGGTGTAGGGGGTGAAACAACAAATGACACTTGAGACACATCTCCTCTTACGCTCACTAACTCAGCCCAAATCCAGCACGATCCAGTCCCATCTATTTGTTCAATCAACCACCAACTGCTATCCTGATTTCGCCCAATAATCAAACTACTCTGACCTTCAAGCAATGAACTAATAACCCCATAAACCGGACCTGGGCCATAGCGGCAATTGGCGCTTTGGCCAGCTGTCGCCATTGGAGCACTCAAAGTTGATGTTGTGGTAATTGTGGGGAAAGGCGTAAACGTTGGAGTTTCTGGTGTTATCACTGTATTTGTAGCTGTCGGATCACCAGACTCATCAAGAGGGGGTATCTCGATTGCCTCTTGTATTTCCTCGCCAACTGTCACCGAAATGATATTCGAATCTATACCGCCATCGTCACTTTGCACCCGAACTTGCAGGGTATACGTTCCTGGCCCCACTGGCAACCATGGCAGATACAAATCTCCATGTTGCATATCGATACTTAAGTGATCCTGACGATATAACTCGCCGTTTACTAGCAACTTCACGGTACCGACACCGGTTGGATGGGAAATAAAAGTTTTGACATCTACCCATTTGCCTGCTTGCAAATATTCGAGATCAATTGGATCTTCAATGGCCACGGTAACCGTTTCACCAATTTGCGCTGACAATGGTAGATCAGGAATTGGCAGATTACAACCAGCCAAAGCGATGGAAATCGCAAAGACAATGTATAAAGAAATGGATTGCTTGGATAACATAACATTGCCTCCTGTCATCGGATTGTTCCATCTTCGACATAGGGCTCGGTACAATCCGGCGTCTCCATAAAAGCTGTTGTGAACGACCAGGCAGAATATATGCCAGGATCTGCAATCCCAACGATTTTATATCGTAAAAGGGCTTGACCTAAATATTCCCCACATGGAATATCTACATCTACGAAGCTGGTCATTTCAGAAGAAAATTCCCAGATATGATCCTCTGCGAGAAGACCTAATGATGCCAGGTCTCGAACCAAAGTAATTCTCGCAACAGGCAATAGAACATCTCGAGATTGATTATTTGGATAAGGCGGGGTGTTTTCCCACTCTAGCATGACACAATAAGGTGCATTACCACAAATGGCGGAGTTGTCTGTTCCGGTTGCACGGATAAAATTGGGGACCATGTCGTAATTAGGTAAACAGGGGGGGCTGTCTATGGCGAATTCTGGTCCATGTTCAATCAGTCGGCCAGAATCCCAAAGTTCAAGATGGAACGGATATTCATCATTACCGCATTGAACAATAAAGACCGTAAAGAATTCGTAACCGTTTGTCCTAACACCAGAATTGATCTGAATTTCATTGACATGATCCGAAGGCTGGTGTCGGGCTTCGCCTGTGGTTACTATTCTCAATGACAGATTCTGGCCTTCAGGCCATTCGAACCCGGGAGGGATATTGACATGAGGGTAAATCGCCTCATAATGACGAGGGCTCGGAACTACTGGTGCAAACGGATCCAAATCGTATCCAGGGATTAATCGGATTTCCAAATTACCAATGGATCCCTGAGGACACGGAATGCGCGGCATTAGAACTGTATCAGTTGCGAGAATAGTATCAAATTGAAAAACTGCTAGGGTATAGTAATATTCTGTGTATCCACAACTAACAAAAGAATCCATTAAACTGAATTCGGCACCCTCTTGCATCAATATCTCAGGAGATAATTCTCCGGTGGCAATTTCTTCTTTATCGAAAGTATCAGGTTGGTGCTTCCAAAGTTGGTAATGCACATTTCCCCAAGAAGGCCATTCATCACTAGGAAGAATCTGCCAAGTCAGGAATACACCTTGGAACCTAACTTCAGCTTGAAGATTTAGGTGATCATAGGAGCCCGGTGGGCAATCGGGGCTCTCGACATCTCGCAGATCAACAACTTCCAAGTAATGGCTCCTCTCTGCATTTATGCTACTTTTCCAAGAAAAACGAAAACGATAAAAATTATTTGCCCCACAAAAAACGTTTTCATCTAAAAACGAAATTTCAATGCCAGGGCGAATAATACTAATATCGGAAAAATATTCCTCATGGACAATTTCAAATCCTGCTCCCCAACCCCCGATGTGGGTCAATTGACGCTGTATGTCCCAATAAAGGTGAGTTCCTTCGGGAGCAACTTCTTCACAAACAAATCGAACTGTAATCAAATTACCAATCGCCATTGGTTCAACAATAACCGCAATACAGTCTTCAACATCATGAAAAACTTCCTGTTCTTCCCCAGAAAACAATTCCCCTAAATTTGGAGCAACAGGCAAATCGAGGTTGTCTCCGCCAATAATGTCACGAAAATTGATCAAGTCCTGATTTACTAATTCGCCTAGTTGATCACCAATTGGATCTTCAACAAGTTCTAATGCGCCAAAATCGATATCTGCGATTGCGACCGGTAAACCTTCTTCGTTTGGTACAACGTCTAAAAATGCCAATTGGGGATTAGTTGATTGACCAGAGGTATCAAAAGCAGATAACGTGAACAACCAGGTGCCAGGTCCGACACTGAGATTCCTCTGCAAAGAACATTGAAATTCTCCTAAG
>CAYQQX010000278.1:0-3907 GCA_964419495.1 uncultured Anaerolineales bacterium | reverse complement strand
CCTAAAACCAGCTTACGAGAACTTCATGCGTTTGTCAAACTAGCACCAAAGGTTAATACGATTTCTTGGAGCACCGCCATCATCCAGATCCTTTTGGCCATAAGCTTCGGAATTAGGTCTGTGATCACAGCCCACGATCCGGTTACCAGAGCGCAAGTGCGCTGGATAGTCATGAGTGGCACTATCGGTGCTGCGCTGATTATTCCAAGCTATATCCTGCCCTTGATCACGGGAGCAAGGCCCTATGTTCATCATCCCATCGTCATGATATTGATCGTGTATATGGCGGTGGTCTTTGGATTCACTATCCTTCGTTTCCGCCTTTTCGATATCGAAATAATCATCAACCGCACCCTCGTCTACACCTCGCTCACCGCCATGCTGGTGGCGATCTACTTCTTCATCGTCAGCGCATTAACCTACATTATTCAGCTAACCATCCAACGAGAAAACGATACGCTGGTTGTCTTTATTGCTACATTAAGTATCGCCAGCATTTTTGTACCATTGCGCAGGCGTACCCAAAAATTGATTGACCGAGTATTCTTCCGGGTCAAAGTAAACTTCCAACAACTGTCAAATGAGCTAAGCGAAAAAATAGCAACCAGCATTCAGCCTGATCAACTGGTGGACCTATTAACCAAGCAGCTGCCAGACCAATTGCAAATCAATTCCGCATTCTTAGCGATTTTGGACGCCAATGGATCACACTACATAAATTTCAATGATCGCGAGAATAATTTCTTTCCGGTTAGTCATCCAGTTCCCAAATACCTGCAACAACACAAAAAGCCGATTTTACGGCTTCAACCGCCCAGGGCAATCCCAAAAGAAGCCATCCAATATTTTGATTCGCAAGGCATCGAATTATGCATCCCACTGATTCTAAATACAAATCTGGTTGGATTATTCAACTTGGGAATCAAATTATCGGGAGACCTTTATAACCGCGATGAGTTACGTTTGCTCACACAGATCGGCCGCCAGGCTGCGGTCGCTGTTGAAAACAGCCGTCTCATTCAGCTCAAGGAACACCAGGCAAAGGAACTTACCAGTTTGCATGAAGCCGCAGTCTCGATTTCATCATCCTTAGAGATCGATCAAGTGCTTCACAGCCTCGTCGAAAAACTAGGCCAGGTTTTGGATATCAGCAGCGCTTATATTTGCGACCTGGATTTGATTACATCATCAGGAAAGATCTTGGCCGAATGGATTAGTCCTAATGCGGCCGATCAGACATCGGACATCGGTAAAGAATTCCAGCTATGGGAATACCCCGAAATCTTTGCAGCCCTAAAAGAAGGGCGCACCTTCAGCTACTACTCCCACAAGCATGATCAAATGTTCACCAATGATCGCTATATTTCAAATTATGCCATCAAAACCCTATTCGTCGTTCCACTAATTATTCGAGAACAACTTATCGGATTTATGGAATTGTGGGAAACTCGTTTTGACAGAGAATTGACAGAGGCCGATATCCGCCTCTGTCAAACGATAGCCGCCGATGCAGCAGCCGCGATGGAAAGAGCCCGCCTTTTTCAGGCGGAAAGGAAACAACGTCTTCTGGCCGAGGCGCTTCAAGAAGCAGCCACCATCGTCGGGAGCACTCTAGATTTCGAAACCGTGCTCGACCTTATCTTCGAACAAGTTGAAAAAGTGATCGATGGGGATACCTACAATATCATGCTTATCGAAGGAAATTCTGCCAAAGTCATTCGCGGTCACGGATATGACGATGATGCCAAAGTCCGCACCATCATGGAGTACATTCTCGAGATTGATAAATTCCAAACACTCAATTATATGGCTTCAACTGAGAACGCACTGGTTATTGCTGATACGGAAACGAGTTCTCTTTGGACCCATCGTGAGGACTGGCAAAAACCCAAATCCTACGTGGGAGCTCCGATCATCCTGGGAAAAATTGTGGCCGGTTTTCTAAATGTCAATGGAAATAACGTTAACCAATTTTCGGAAGATGATGCCAAATGGTTGGAAGCTTTTGCCCACCATGCAGCTACTGCCATCAGTAATGCCAATTTGTTTGAACGGATCAAAGGCTCTCTCGACGAGAAAGAAATTCTTTTGAAGGAAATTCACCATCGCGTCAAGAACAACCTGCAGATTATCAACAGCTTGCTTTCGTTGCAATCTGCGAAATTCGAGGATTCGCAAGTGGGTTCGATCTTTCTGGACACCCAAAATCGAGTTCGCTCGATGGCATTAATCCACGACAAGCTTTACCAGTCAAACAATCTTTCACAGATCAATTTTGCTGAGTATATTGAAGATCTGGTGGAATATATTCTCCATGCGTATCAAGTAGATGAAGAATCAATCCAAATTAATATCAATGCTGAAGAGATATATTTATATATCGACGCAGCCATCCCTTGCGGCATGATCTTGAGCGAATTAATTTCAAATGCCCTCAAGCACGGTTTCCCAGGTAAACGACGGGGCGAGGTTCTGATTGAATTGTCTTCTGGTGATCAGAATCGTATCACCATTTCTGTCTCCGATAACGGTATAGGAATGCCCTCAGATATCGATTTAGATAACCTGGAATCTTTGGGGTTACAATTAGTGATTACGCTGGTCAAACAATTACATGGGGAAATCGAACTGAATCGATCGAAAGGGACTATTTTTTCAATCTCGTTTTTGCATGATCAACACTGAGTCACAATCGTTTGAACAGATAAAGACACCCTACCCTACCTTCAAGATGAATTGCCCGACGAAGTGCTACTGGAAGCCGAGGTCGCTGATATTTGGATGCGTGATTTCACAATCGTTATCCCTGCCCAGATAGTGTAATTCTCCTACACACCCAACTACCTGAGCCGTTCAACATCACGATACATTCAATCCAGTTTCAATCGCTTTGCTGCGTAACACAATCTGGAATTTGAGAAGAGCAAACTCATCCTCGATGGTGGCAATGTGGTCGATAAGAACTACGACAAGATCATCGTGACCGAACGTGTACTTAAAGACAATCCAGATTGGACCATTGAAAACCGGCCAACGCGGTTGGCCTGCCACCCATTCACAAATATACTTTGTAAACTTAGCCAGCTGGCAAAAAAGTCAAAGCTTCTCCATCTGTACGGAAGATCATCAATTGCCCATCAGTCAGCTGAAAGGTTTGAGCATCTCCAAAGAACTGCATAATCATTTGCTCTTGCTCCATAACACCCTCGGGTGACGTGCAGGCCATCATTGTGAGGGCAAGATCTTCAATATTGATCTTTTGGCCAGTTAGGGAATATTTACCGCTATACGAGTTACAGCCTGCTGAACCGTGTATCTGACCATTTTCAAAGGTTGCGGTAATGGCAGTTACAGGAATAGGCTTTGATTTTCGGTAGGCGTACAAATTCCAGGACGTGGCATCGAGAGGGTCCGCAGCAGAATCCGATTCATCATTGCAAAAAGCAAGGAAAAACGCAATCATTAAAATAAAGACGACCAAGAGGAGATTATATTTTTTCATTTTTCATCCTTTCAATCAATTACAATCATTTTGACGTAAAATGAACGAATAAAGTTCCAGATTGTGAAACCCCCACTATCCCTGTTTTACCAACATGGCTACAAAACCTATGGCCTTGAAATTGCGCAGCCAGCGCTGGAGGAGTCAGCTATATTTTGCAAAGAACATGATATGCCGCTGAATATCTTGCATGGTGAAATGCGCTCCATCCCGTTCGAAGACGAATTCTTCAGCTTTGCGTATTCCTTTAATGCCATCATGTTCATGACCAAGCCCGATATTGCGGTTGCGATGACCGAGATCGAGCGAGTGCTCAAGCCGGGGGGATTGGCATATGTCAATTTCGAATCGGCAAACGAACCAGATGACAGCGTATTTTGCGATACCACGCCCGCTAAGGATCTA
>CAYQQX010000277.1:0-3924 GCA_964419495.1 uncultured Anaerolineales bacterium | reverse complement strand
TAATGCTTTTAGTTATCGGATTGGTGTTATTCGCTGGTTTCCATATTTCTTTGGCTATGGTCATTGGGGCAGTTGCCATGGTGCTGACGGGCTGCCTAACAATGGAGGACGCTTACCAGAGCATCGATTGGCGCACAGTTTTCTTGGTTGCGGGGATGCTTCCCCTGGGAATGGCGATGGAATCCACTGGCACGGCACGGTACCTGGCTGATTTGTTGCTTGGTGCTGTAGGTGAGTTAGGTCCAATGGCAGTGCTTGGTGGGATATATCTGCTAGCGGCCTTGATCACACAACCTATGTCTAATGCTGCTGCTATTGTGCTGGTTGTGCCCATTGCACTCGATTCAGCCCTCAGCTTGGGTGCTAATCACCTGACCTTTACGTTGGCTGTGGTGATTGGCGCGGCGACCAGTTTCCTGACACCTGTTGGACACAAGGCCAATGTGCTAGTCTTTGGCCCAGGCGGCTATAAATTTTTCGATTACACCCGGGTGGGTTTGTTGCTGACAGTATTCCTCTTTATCGCCACGATGATTGCATTGCCAATCTTGTATCCGCTGTTCCCGTGAGAATGCGTTCGTAATCAATACATATGCACACATCGACAATTCGCTCATGGCAACGGGCTGCAATTTCAATACTGTGAATTAAATCTAACCGCCCGACAGTATTAATCACGAATTACAACGAATGCCACAAATTGCACGAATTTTCTTTTTTTTCACAGGAAAAGCAATGTTCTATCCGGATTTGGTTTGGATGCCTATGTGATGCACACCCCTGGTCACAATTTGGGTTCAAGCAGCTTGATCATCGAAGATCGTTTCGCATTTGTTGGTGATTTAGCTTCGACAAATTTTGGCCCGCATGTGCAGAGATTTTTTGCACAGGATTGGTCGCTGGTAGAGGGGGGCTATCAAAAAATTCGGGCTTTGGAATTGGAGATGATCTTTGGTGGTCATGGGCATAAGCCAATGACCGGTGAAAAGTCTGCGGCCCTTTCTATAGATCACTTGATGTAAAAACTTCTGATGAGCCATTTTCAACGGAGAGGTAACAATTACATGAGTTTGCGTTTTCTGGTATATGCGTTGATGTTGTGCACGGTCTTATTGCTATTATCTTGCGGTCCTGAGCAAGAAGCAGACGATACCTCGAACACACAGCCAATTTTAGAAAAAACTGTACAAACAAAAGAGATTGCTACCTACACTGCGATAGCCAAGCCGACAAAAAATCCAACCGAAATTCCAACTGCATCTGTAACCACAGCCGCAGCCGAAACTCAAATTTTATTAAATCCAACCATTGCCAACGCCATTCCTATTCCAGTCACAGTTTATAACGGTTCCTGGGTTATAGAGCATTCCAGCGGGGAGATGCAGATTAATTTTGATGAGACTGTTTGGGAATCAACTCAATTTGATGAGTTCATTCCTTTATATTATGAGGGCGGTCCAGCGCTTGTGAACATGGAGGTTGATGGTTGCACACTATCACTCAACGTTGGTGGTGGAGTACCGATGGATTGGACTCTGACAGCCGAGGAGATATTCCAGGGTACTCACGAATTCTCAAAGGTTAGTTTCTATAATGGGGAGGGGGAATTGCAATTTGTCATTTACAATCAGCTGTTCAGGATCACTTTTGGAGATGATATAGAAACATGTATTCGAGAAGCCGAAGTAGTAATCGTTAATTTTCAGTTGAGGGATAATGATTAGAATTCTATTGGGTAAATTGATGTTGAACATTTCGCCTTGTCATTCTGAGGAGCGCAGCGACGAAGAATCCCTGCAAGGTAGAGCTAATTTATACCTGCATTGGCTCAATTGAATTGAACGTATCAGGGATTCTTCGCTCCGCTCAGAATGACAAAAAGTGTATTTTTGAGATGACTTCTAGTGTTTAATATAGGAGAACAGCATGAAATTTGATCTTGAACTCAGTATTGCCATCCTCGAGCGGACCCCAAGTTTGTTGGAAGCATGGCTAAAAGATATGCCTGATGACTGGGTGTATGCCAATGAAGGGGAAGATACCTGGAGTGCATATGATATCTTGGGCCATTTCATACATGGGGAGCACACAGATTGGATTCCGCGGGCGCGCATCATCCTCTCAGAACTAAAAGATAAAACTTTCGAAACTTTTGACCGCTACGCTCAATTTGAAGCTAGCCAGGGTAAATCTCTTGATGAATTATTGGCTACATTTAAGGAACTGCGCGCTGAAAATATTGAGACCCTGAAAGCTTTCCATTTGTCAGAAGATGACTTTGATAAACCTGGCATTCATCCCGAATTAGGCCCAGTCGATCTGAGACAGCTATTGGCAACCTGGGTTGTGCATGATCTGGATCATTTGGCACAAATTATGCAATTTATGGCCAGGCAATATCGGGATTTTGTTGGTCCCTGGCAAGAGTACTTGGGGATATTGTAGGTACAATTCCGAACCCACCATCCTTATTTGGGGTAATTTAATTGATGGTTTGCCGCAAGGAATTAGTGATGGAATCCAAAAACTCGCGAATAATGGCTTTCGATGCCTTGCGCGGCTTGATCATGGTTTTGATGGCCTTGGATCATGCCAATCATTTTGTGGCGCAAGCCCATCCCCCAGGAGAGCATTGGGGCGGATATTTTCCAGTCTATCAAGATGTTTTGGCATTTATCACTCGTTTGGTAACACACCTTTCTGCGCCAGGATTTTTCTTCCTGATGGGTGTTGGGATGGTGCTTTTTACTCATTCGCGCCGAGAGGGAGGATGGACTGAGTGGCAGATCAGCGGTCATTTTGTTCTACGCGGATTAGTTTTGATCTTTCTTCAATTCACGATTGTCAACCAGGCCTGGAAATTGGGGCCTGAAAGATTTCCAGAAATCTATGTAGGTGTGCTCTTTGCCCTGGGATGTACGATGATCCTCGCCAGCCTGACGCTTAGGCTGAAGCCATGGCATTGGTTGTTCATTGCCGGGGTGTTGTTCTTAGGCACGGAATTACTGCACCCTGATCCGAGTCTATGGGGATTGAATGATGCTTGGGGGTTGCTGGCACTCTATAGCGGGGGTACTTGGGGTTTGTGGTCGAATTATCCCTTCCTGCCTTGGTTGGAGTTGGTATTCTTGGGTATGGTCGTGGGGAGCTGGTGGCGAAATGATGCCCGAAAAGCAGGCAAGCAAATATTTTGGTTAGGTGTTATTTTTCTACTGGCATTTTTTGTGATTCGTCGGGGGAATGGTTTTGGCAATATCCGTCCCAAAGCTGGAGAAAGCTGGATCGATTTCTTCAATGTAGTCAAGTATCCACCAAGTATGACTTTTAGTTTGCTCACCATGGGGGCAAATCTGCTCCTCTTGGCTGGTATCAACGCTGTGCCAGAGAGCGCATCACGCATCTTGAAGCCATGGGTCGTTTTTGGACGTGTGCCATTATTCTTCTATGTCACACACTTATATCTATATTTGGTGATAGGTATGTGGTTTACGCCAGGTGGAACAAGTATTCCTGAGATGTATCCATTCTGGATTTTGGGACTTGTAATTCTCTATCTTTTGTGTCTAGTATTCGGATGGCTAAAGAGGCGTCATCCATCGAATTTCCTGCTTCGCTATCTGTAATCGTTGAAAGGACTAAGTTTCTTATGCCGAAAGGTACAATCACTGTTTTGAAAAGATTGGCCCACCACGATCTCATCGAACAATATCAGCACGAGACCGTTGCACCCTGTGATATCTTTCGCGATGGACAAGTTGTCCAGATTGAGACTTGGGATTTCCCGCCAGATGGATTCTGTGAGGGGGCTGGGATGATATCAAGAAAAAATTCGAGTTGGCCAAACACTTGGGCGAAGTCGTGGTCTGCTGCACCGATGGTTTTAGACCAGTTGTGTTTGAGGTTGTCTACACTACGCTTCCTTAG
>CAYQQX010000276.1:0-3939 GCA_964419495.1 uncultured Anaerolineales bacterium | reverse complement strand
AATGTCGGTGCGCTTTTCCGGATGCGGTATGCCTTTTGGATGATCATGATTGTCTTGGGCGCGGGAGGGTTTCACAACGCAATTTTGCCAGGCTTGCGTATTTTGGGGGCGAATGTAAAAGGTGGCGTAAAGCAAATGATTATGAGTGATTTCCAAATTTATTCACCAATTCTGTTTGTGGCTAATTGGGATTGGGTACTCTATAATTTCCGCTTGCCTCTCGTACGAGAGTTAGAAAAGAACCGACAAAACGTGATCTTAGTATGCCCCCCAGGCAAATTCACCGATAAGATCCAAGAGTTGGGCTTTTCATGGTATCCCTGGAATCTAAATAGGCGTAGTATTTATCCATGGAGGGAATTGCTCTCGGTCATTGAGTTGTATAAAATTTACCGTCAATTCCGTCCAGTTGCAGTGCATCACTTTACGATTAAACCCATCCTTTATGGTTCACTTGCGGCGCGTTTTGCTCAGATAAAAACAGTGATCAACAATTTTACCGGTTTGGGGTACTTGTTCAGCGATGCTCCCAAGGCGGCCGGTTTGCGCCGCATTATTTTGCCTGTCCTAAGACAAGCGTTACGCGGCAAGGGCTTTCATACTGCTTTTCAAAATGAGTATGATCTTGAGCATCTAGTGCACCTGGGAGTAGTAAATAGAGATGACACAACGCTCATACCTGGGACAGGTGTTAACTTAGTAGATTATCAACCAGTGATTAACAATGCTGTTAAAAACGAAGCCCCTGTCGTTTTTATGGCAGCGCGATTGCTTTGGGATAAAGGGCTTAATGAGTTTATCGGCGCGGCCAGGGAAATGGCTCGAAAGGGCGTTCCAGCTAGGTTTTTGTTAGCAGGCGAGCCTGATCCTGGTAATATGGCCAGCGTTACCGAGGCCGAATTGGCAGAATGGCGCTCCGAAGGCGTGGTTGAATTGTTGGGGCATCGTAGCGATATTCCCGAATTGCTTCAGCAAGCAGATATCGCTGTTTTACCCAGCTTTCATGAAGGAGTGCCTCTCTTTTTGTTGGAAGCCGCAGCATCTGGATTGCCCTTAATTGCCTCTGATATTGAAGGGTGCCGAATGGTTATTGATGAAGGAGTGAACGGCTTCCTTATAAAGAAAAAAGATGCAGGTGGGTTTTCCAGCGCACTTGAGACTCTCCTGGTAAATCCAGATTTGCGAGCTCGTATGGGGAAGGAAAGTCGGCGTATTGCTGAAGAGAGATTTGATCAACGATTGATTCTCGAGCAATACACTCACTTGTACCGAAAGTTAAATATTTTACATGGTGCTTCGGTCAAGAGTTTGCCTATTTTATTGGTCGCAAATTGGGATTGGGTACTCTATAATTTCCGCTTGCCCTTAGCGCGCATTCTGGAAGAGAATGGATTAAATATTATCTTGGTTTGTCCTCCTGGTAAGTACACGGAGGAAATGCAGGAAATGGGATTTAATTGGCAGCCTTGGAATCTCAAGCGGCGTAGCATTAACCCATGGCTTGAACTAGGAGCAATTATTGAGTTGTATCAACTTTATCGACAATTGCGTCCGGCTGCGGTGCACCACTTTACGATCAAGCCAATTCTATATGGTTCTCTGGCGGCGCGTGCGGCCCAGGGAACAGTTGTAATAAATAATTTCACAGGTTTGGGCTATTTGTTTAGTAATGCGCCAAAGGCAAAGCTGTTACGCCGAATTGTTTTGCCAATATTGAGGCGAGCTTTGCCTGGGGATGGATTTCATACAGCGTTTCAAAATGAGCATGATTTATCCCATCTTATTTCTCTAGGCGTGGTGGAAGAGGATAACTCTACATTGATTCCCGGAACCGGTGTCAATATGATTGATTATCAACCATCCGTGAAATCCAAAAAAGCTGATCATATACCCATAGTTATTCTGGCCGCGCGGTTGTTGTGGGATAAGGGCCTGGCTGATTTTGTAGAAGTGGCACGCAGGATAAGCAATAAAAATGTTGGAGCTCGATTTTGGTTGGCTGGGGCTGCGGATCATGGGAATCCTGATAGCGTACCAGACCATGTTTTGGAAGAGTGGAGAGACGAGGGTATAATTGAATTATTAGGACATCGAAGCGACATGCCTGATTTGTTAAGGCAGGCGGACGTCGCTATTCTGCCGAGTCGCTATTTCGAGGGCGTTCCACTCTTTCTATTAGAATCTGCAGCAACGGGATTGCCTATGATCGCTTCTGATATTCAGGGGTGCCGCATGGTTATCGATGAAGGGATTAATGGGTATTTGATCCCCAAGGGAGATGTTGATAAATTAGAGGATGCCCTGATTTCTCTGTTGAAGAATCCTGAATTACGTCAGGTAATGGGAGAAGAAAGCCGCCGGATTGCCAGTGAACGCTTCGATCAGAACTTAATCTTATCGCGTTATATCGACCTTTATCGAAACATGAAATTGCTGCCCAAATAAATAAGAGAAAATGGATTGGTTAACACTTTTCATAGGTTTAATATCTAGTCTTGCCCTGGTGCCGATCGTTCGGATTATTGCCCGTAAAATTGGCTTGGTAGCCCAGCCGCGTGATGACCGTTGGCATGACCAACCAACGCCCTATTTAGGAGGCGTGGCGATTTTCCTTGCTTTCATTCTCTCAGTTCTCGTTTCTGGTGGATGGGATTCATCTACGCGTTGGTTGTTGCTGGGATCGGCTTTTGCATTTTCTTTGGGCCTGATTGATGACTTCAAAAATATTGCTCCTCAGACGAAATTAATCGGTTTGTTTCTTGCCGCATCGCTAGCAGTTCTATCGGGAAATATCACATATTTCTTTCCATGGCAAGCTGTAAATATCGCCGTTTCGATCGTCTGGATGGTGGGGATTGCCAACGCCTTGAATTTATTAGATAACATGGATGGTATGGCCAGCGGCACAGCACTAGTTGTTGCAGGCTTTATGTCGTATTTCTTTTGGCGCAGTGGAGATACGGCATTACTTTCCATCACCATGGCAATTGCAGGTGCGACCTTAGGTTTCTTCATTTACAACTTCCCTCCGGCGTCGATTTTTATGGGTGATAGTGGGAGCCTCTTCTTAGGTTTGACTCTTGCAGCCATGGCAATTTCCCAGGGAGATCAGGCTTCGAATGTATTAGCCGTTGTGGGTGTTCCCACGTTGATATTCTTGCTGCCGATCCTGGATACCGCCATGGTTGCGCTAACACGCTTACTTCGGGGAAGATCGCCGGCCCAGGGAGGCCGCGACCATACCTCTCACCGTCTTGTCGCGCTGGGTTTGAGCGAGCGCCAGACCTTATTGGTATTGATGGGTGTAGCGCTGTTATCGGGTTTGTCGGCAGTTATTGTTGAGGCTTTATCCTACAACTTGAGTCTGGTACTGATCCCGGTAATTGTGCTAATCCTGACGCTGTTTTCAGCATATTTGGGACAATTGAAGATCGTTGATGCAGATTCTCAAACGCAATCTCAACGCAGCGTGATCACCAACTGGATGGTCGAGCTTACCTACCGACGGCGGGTGCTTGAAGTTGTGCTCGATTTCTTTTTAATTGCATTTGCTTATTACCTGACCTATATCGCTCGCCTGGGTGCCCCGCTAAGTGTCGAGATCACCGCGCGCTTCCTGAGTACGTCGCCGATCATCGTTGTCTCTACCTATATCGCATTCTTTATTTTTGGAGTATATCGCGGCGTTTGGCAATTTATCGGCGTCGAAGATGCTTTGCGCGTCATCGGGGCCGTCATTGGAGGTGCCTCACTCTCAGCTGGATTGGTGTGGGGATTCTATCCCCGGGATGAATTTTCTGGCTGGATGTTCTTCATCTATGCCTTGATATTGATATTTGTGATGCTTGCTTCGCGGTTTTCTTTCCGCCTTTTGGATCGAGTTGTGCGACCGGCCAATCCTCAAGATGAAATTCCTATTTTTATTTATGGCGCGGGCGC
>CAYQQX010000275.1:0-3964 GCA_964419495.1 uncultured Anaerolineales bacterium | reverse complement strand
CCTCTACACTTAGAACTCCTTTGCGCCTTGCTCTGGTTTCACTCGTTCTTTCAGAGATTTTTACGCTGGGCGTGGTGTATCTTGCTGGAGTACCGGAAGCAGCGGTACTGGGTGCGGTGATTGCAGGGATTTGTGGATTTTCGATTGCCTACGCGACTAGCCATGCTGCATTTAAGTACCAGAAAGAGATCGAAGAAAAAAATATTCAATTGGAATCCTACCAGCGTGACCTTAGATTGGCGAAAGAACATCTCGAAGATAGGGTGGAAGAACGCACCAAAGACTTGCTAAAAGCCAATCAGCGAATTCAACTTTCTCTACAGGAAAAAGATGTCCTGCTTCAGGAAATCCACCATCGGGTCAAGAACAACATGCAAATCGTATCAAGTTTGCTGTATTTACAATCACGAAGGATCAGCGCGGATGAAATTGTAGCGCTGTTCGAAGATAGTAGACAGAGAATTTTCGCCATGGCGCTGGTGCATGAAAACCTTTATTCATCAGATGATATCGCCCGGATTGATTTTTCTGACTACGTCCAAAAATTGGTGAAGGAATTGGCCGAAATATTCAAACCAGAAACGGCGGAAGTTCATTGTGATGTAATTATTGATCCGGGGCTATTTTTGGATATCGACGCCGCAATTCCCTGTGGACTGATTGTGAATGAACTGGTATCCAATGCTTATAAACATGCCTTCAAAGATAGGCAAGATGGTGTTATCACGCTGCGCATGCTAACAAAAATTTCCGGGGAAACAGAATTGATTGTCACCGATAACGGGCGCGGACTCCCTGATGGATTCGACCCAACCCATGCAAATAATATGGGTCTGCAGATTGTTCAAATGTTGGTAAATCAATTGAAAGGCGAAATTAGTTTTGCTTCCAAGGATGGAACGAAAGTCAGGATTTCGGTCTTCGAAACTGAAAAAATAACGGGGGATCGAGTGAGTGGCTCTGCTTAAAAGTCACTGATTGAATCAGTCGGATCGATTCCAAATCCATAATTTTTTTACCGCTCTTCGGAATTTCCCTTGGTGCTCGGCCTCGCCAAAGGCGTGCCAAATCCAGACCTATATGTGGTGATTACCTACTCTCATATCTAAAATAATGGGGATTTGGCAATCCCCTCCGAGCAAGACCACGGAGATTCCCAAAGAAACATTTTTACTTTAACGGCGAAACACTGGCCCCTTGATTGCTGGAGGCCAATTGGAAGGCTCTTGCTGTTACGCCTTCTGCTTCGAAAGCTTTTAGCATCGCCGTGGCTATGGATTTTCGTTTTTGCCCTGGGAACACAAACAGGCCAGGACCTGCGCCAGAGAGGGTGGCTGCCAACGCTCCGGCTTCTCGGGCACTTTCAAGCGCCAGACGTGAACCTGGAATCTTGGGGAAACGGTAGGGTTGGTGCAAACGATCGCGTGTTGCCTCTGCCAGCAAACTGAGGTTGCCCGAGCGCAGCGCTTCGATCAGGAAGGGTGTCCGGCTGTGGTTGAATATAGCATCTTTGCGGGGAACCATCTCGGGCAGCAGCGCCCGCGCATCCTCTGTGAGCAGAGACACATCAGGGATTACGACTAAGATGGGCATCACCGGGATGAGATATTGGTGCATCATGACCCTTTGATCATCTTTGATCGCGCCGATGGTTAATCCACCAAAAAGAGCCGGAGCGACATTATCTGGATGGCCCTCGATGGATGAAGCCAGGTCGAGTAGATCGAATTTGTCCAGGGGGGCACCCAACATGGCGTTTGCAGCCAGCAAGCCGGTCAGCAGTGCGGCTGTGCTGGAGCCCATCCCTGAGGCCAGGGGGATGCGGTTAATGCAGCGTAGGCTTACGCCTGGGGGAATCACTTCACCGAGATGGTGATAAAGTTGAAAGAAAGACTCCATGATGTAGTTTTGCTCATCCTTGGGAACTTCATCTGCGCTTTCGCCATCCGCCTGAACCAGGTAACCCTTATCGATCAGCTTGAAGGAGGCTTGATTCCACAAGTCGATGGCCAGGCCAATGGCGTCAAAGCCTGGACCCAGGTTGGCAGTGGAGGCGGGCACTTGTACTGTAACTGTCGTGTATTGATGCGTCATAATAATCTTTTTTATGTAGATAGACTCGGAAAATTGTGGACAATAAATTATCCTAAGTAGTTATCTTGTTCATTTATCCTTCGACGCTTAAATTTGAGAAAAAACTCCATAAAAGGCCTGAGCGGAGTGAAACAGCGTGAAGCGTAGTCGAAGGTTGGTTAAGGACGTCTCCGCTCAGGATGACAGTCATATTGCAAATATGTAAATGGCGATTTTGGTGAATTATGAGTAAATGATTTCCTCTAAGGCTTCGACTTTCGGGGGAACTGCTTCCGGCGTTGGCATGCTTTGGGTAATGATATCGGGATCTTTCAGCCCATGGCCGGTGCAAACGGCGACAATCCGTTTGCCTCTAAGCTCAATTTCCCCTGACGCAATTTCTTTTGCTAGCCCAGCTAATCCGGCAGCCGAGGCTGGCTCAACCCAGATGCCGCTTTGGGCGAGATATTTTTGCATCTGCAGAATTTTTTCGTCACTGGCGGCGATGATAAGCCCCTGGGATTCTTCGGCGGCTTGTAGTGCCTGCTCGCCCCGCGCCGGGCGTCCAATGCGGATGGCTGTAGCAACGGTTTCGGGCTTTTCAACTGAGTGACCTAAAACTAGCGGCGCAGCACCCTCGGCCTGGACTCCCAGAATTTGGGGTAATCCGGTTCCCTTGATCGCGTCATAGGCTTTGAAGCCCGCCCAATAGGATGTAATGTTGCCAGCATTGCCCACAGGCAAACACAGCCAATCTGGGGCGCTGCCAAGTGTGTCGCAAATTTCGAAGGCAGCCGTTTTCTGGCCCTCAATGCGGTAGGGGTTTATCGAGTTGACTAAGGCGATGGGGTGTTTCTCGGAGATTTCGACGACCATCGCCAGCGCATCGTCGAAAGAGCCTTCGATTTGGACGACCTGGGCATCGTAGGCGATGGCCCCAGCCAACTTTCCAGCAGCAACTTTCCCCTCAGGGATCAAGACAATGGCTTTCAGTCCCGCCCGGGCAGCGTATGCCGCAGCTGAAGCAGCCGTATTGCCTGTCGAGGCGCAAATCACGGCTTTAGCTCCACGCCCGACAGCCTCGCTGATTGCGGCGGTCATGCCGCGATCTTTGAATGAGCCGGTGGGGTTTAGGCCCTCAAATTTAATCCACAACTCAAAAGTGCCTCCCAGCTGCTCTACCAGGCGCGGAGCAGGGATCAAGCGCGTATCACCCTCAAGCAAAGTGATCCTTTGGGTGTGTTTCGGCAAATCCAATAAATGTCCGTAGCGATGTAAGACGCCGTGATAAGTCATGAGATCACTCACTGGGGGTTATCACAACGCAGTTATCAGCGCCGAAGGGATTGGATGCGTAGTCATCGGCATGCCATTCATTGATCCAGAACTCTCCATCCAACAAATATCGGAAGTGGTACTCACAACCTGGAGTTAGCTCAATCGTAATTTTGAAAGTTCCATCCTTGAGTTTTTTCATGGGGGTTGCTTCCTGATCCCAATCGTTGAAATCTCCAACCAGGTGCAGAGTTCGTGCATCCACACCTTCAGGAAGTTCGTCTTTGGGGATTTCGAATGTGACTTTACTCACTTTGCGTGATTTTACATACTGTTTTTTCAACATATTTTGCTCCTTTCTTTAGTACAATAAGGAGTATAAAAGTTACTCGAGAAAAGGTACTAAGGTACGGCATATTCAGTCTTGATTATATGCTACTATACTTTTAGCAATATTGTTGATTGATCCCGTTTGAAATAAATACGTGTCTTTGTGAACAAAGGAGAGGTTCAAATGGCAGACGGACGTGGATTTGTGTTAACGATTTTTTCTGAAGCGGGGACACTTGATGAGGGATAAGGAAAATGTATATTGTTGGAAGTGAAAT
The DNA here is from genome assembly GCA_964419495.1 of uncultured Anaerolineales bacterium. Lineage (GTDB taxonomy): Bacteria > Chloroflexota > Anaerolineae > Anaerolineales > UBA11858 > NIOZ-UU35. Next base: position 8 of record CAYQQX010000275.1, on the reverse strand, counting down.
TGTTTTTG
>CAYQQX010000274.1:0-3971 GCA_964419495.1 uncultured Anaerolineales bacterium | reverse complement strand
ACCTTGCAGGGATTCTTCGTCGCTGCGCTCCTCAGAATGACAAGACGAAATGTTCAACATCAATTTACCCATTACAAATTTTTGTAATTTCAAGGGGAAATTATCGCGATTATTGCTTCTGATATCGACGATACAGCTTTTTAAGCACGCAAGCCAATACTATCAAACCAGGGCGCATTTGCCTGACTTCATTTAACCATTATCCAGGAGGCGTTTGCGTTGCTGTTGGCCCTGGTGTTATCGTGGGCGGTGGCTCAACAATTGGAATTTCCTCGGCATTCAGGGCGCTGGAATAGCCTTCATCTGCTGTTAGCCAGCAACCCGTATCAATGTTTACGCCGATTGGGCATTCAATAAGATACCAGGTCCAGGCCTCAGTTCTACCCAAAATGCGCACTGTCTCACCATAGGGTACAAGTCCAATCACCGGTCCGTAAGGTTCAACCCAACCGGGTCCGCGTCGGAAATTTAGACCTGGTCTGGCAATAATCAGCAAAATAGGCTCGCCGGGATAAAAGGTTGGTGTGGCGGTTGCTGTGGGGGTTTTCGTGATTGTTGGCGTTCTCGTGGGGGTCTCCGTAGCCTGAACAACTGTATTTGTAGGCGTTGCTGTTGGAGGTTTCGCAGTCGGTGTCCACGTGAGTGAGGGTGTTGCTGAAGAAGTCTGCGTTAGCGTTGGAGTCGGAGTATCCTGTTTGCCGATGTCAATTACACCAAGGTTATTAAGCACCACAATAAATCCACCTAATGCTGAGAGCAAGGTGATAATTTGTGTAATGATGCCCGGCAATGTTGCCCAGAATGACTTGTTTCCTCCCGAGCTTGGAGCGTTACTAATTCCCATTCATCCTCCACATGTACAAAAAGTTCGCCAAATTATTCAACAGCAAACCAGGATTGTAGATTCATTTAAGTGCTTCGAGTACCACTTCGTCAAACGGCAGCATGGCAGTCTTGAATTTGTTCTTGGCATATGCATAATAGCAAGCCTTGGCGCTATCTGTCGCAAGGGCAGTAAAACGTCTCTTAATTGGCGCTACAACACAGCAAGTATCCGCGGCGAATTTAGCACCCGCTGTTTCGATCACATCAGTGAACCCCATGCGGTCAGCGATCTCTTTTGTCGGTCGAGCCGTGGTGATCCAAAACTCCTTAGTGACACGTTTGCCTTCCAATAACTCAGCAATGCGCGCGATCTCTTTGATTGATAAGTGTGGACAACCCAGACTTACAAAATCTATCTCCTGGGAATTCGCGTCAATCATGGATTTTCTGGCTCTTCGGATATCTTCTATTTTGACAGTAATTTCGTCCTTTGGAGGAACAACTTGACCTACCTCGGGGGTGATTCCTGCCATATGGAACAGAGCCACGCCCCCATAGGTCGCCAAACTGGCACAAAAAGATTTTAGATTTTCCACCGAAGCTGACTCAATCCCGCGAATAAACGGGATGTGTATCCCACCTATTTCTTCCAATTGCTCGCCAAGATATTTACCAAACGCACCAAAGTCCGAGTTCTCATCCAAAATTGCATCGATCTGAACTGTTACCGTGGGCCGTCTGTTTACATTGAGGTGATAGCCATATTCTGGGGTCAATCCAGTCAGCGAGGCGGCAAGGGCACTGGGACCACCTTCACGGTTGGTACGTGCTCCAAGCACTGAATTAGCGTAACAAACTGCACTGGACTCCGCCCAGGCAATATGTTCACCAAAATGGGGTGTATTGCCAATCAAGTAGGGTGTGCAAGTAGCAGTGGTTATGATGTTCATCCGAGCAAACGCATCCAGCACACGCTGCTGTTTCTCAGCAAACTCAGCGCTGATACCTAGATTCTGCCAGTTTTCGATATCCATCCCCGCTGGGTTGAGCGTGGTAAGCACTTGCGACCTTCCCCCTCCCTCAGCCATCTCAGAGAGAAAGGCGAGCCCTGCCTCACCCAAATTAGCGTAACTGACTCCCGAAATTTGCACCGATGTTACTGGGATCAGCCGTTCTGCGCCGTAAATATTTCCCAAAGCAGATAGGATTTCCTTGGCCTTCTGGGCAGCGCGTCCTTGCGCACCATCCAGTATAGCTTGTTCTTCTTTAGTTAATTGCATAATTTTCTGTTTTTAACGCAGAGTGAAGTAGTCAATACTATCTTGAACAATAAACTTGTCATTCCGAACGGAGAGAGGAATCCCTGATAATCTCCTTGAATTATTTCCTGCGCAGGCACTTGAATCGTTGGCTCTCAGAGATTCTTCACTTCGCCTGGATGAAAACAAGCCAGGCTCCGTTCAGAATGACAATATCATGAGTGTTAAAAGTTCTTTTGACAAGCACAATTTTTAACGCAGAGTCGCAGAGATGCAAAGCCGCAAAGAGCTGATCAAATCTCTGCGTCTCCGCGACTTTGCGACTCCGCGTTTGCATCCTTAATGATTCAGGGAAGATCCACATCTGGATACGGCACTTTCTCGTAATGTCGCCGCGTTTCATCTATTGGTGCAGTCAAATCAAAACCCATCTTGGTGGTCAGTTTTGTGCCCGACTCGGCACTGGGATCCAAACTAGAACCAGGTTCTTTATCCAAAATCACCAAATCACGGTCACCCTGAAAACGCGTCGCCATGGCCCACTCAACCTGCAGAGGGTCATAAATATCAATATCCTTATCCACCACATAAACATGCTTACACGAGCGATGTCCTGCAAATGCGGCCTTGATTGCCTTCTCGCCATCTTTTATGTGTTGCTTGTCGATCTGTACAATGGCATGCAACCATGAACAACCCCCTGGATTGATATTTACATCCAGGCACTTAACAACTTCGTTGACCTTGCGAAAGATAGTTGGCTCACGCGGCATGCCCATCAACAGTTTGTGCTCCAATGCTCCGGGGAGCAGCGCCTGCCATAATGGGTCCTTTCTATGGGTAATCGCCTTGACCTCGAATACGGGCTCATCTCGGATAACATCTTGAGTTTCAGTCAGATCAACAAAGGGGCCTTCGGCGTGAGTACGGTCTCTATAAACTGTGCCTTCTAATACAAACTCAGCCTCGGCAGGGATCATCAAATCAACTGTTTTCGCATTAACTAATTGTAGCGATTCGAGGGCATTGGCGATGGTTAATTCATCAATTCCGATCTCAACCGATATTGCCCCTGCTACGAGCACATTGGGGGTGTTACCAATGCAAACTGCCACATCCACTTGCCCCAGATCTTCCAGGAATTTGTGGAAGTGCCGACCCTTGACCACCCGAATTGCCATTTCTTGTGCTGAAAACTGCATGCAGCGATGGTAATCCAAATTCTGTCCATACTCCGGATGTTTGACTACAAACACCCCGGCGGTGATGTATGGCCCACCATCACCCTCAAAGTGGAGTGGAATGGGAAGTGCATTCAGATCGGGGTTCAAGTGAATTACTTCCTGACAAGGTGCAACGTCTTCACCTCTCTCCCCAATTTCATCAATTTTCGCACCTTGCCTCAATTTGGAGCTAAGGCTGATAGGCGAGAGATTTTGAATGGCGCTGCTAAGCATCGGAATAATATCGGCCACTGAAATACCATAATAGTCAGCAAAATCACTCTTGGTGCAGAAAATATTGCCTACTACACGATAATCTGATTCAATGACATTTTCAAAAACCACGGGGCGTGGTTCCAGTTCTTTTAAAACTGCAGCAATTTCATGTTTCTTTGATATCGGCTCGGAGATGTGGATCAATCGTCCTTCGACATCTAATTGCTTCAGATAATCTCTTAAAGTCATCATCGTTGCCTTTCATCAGGATCAGGCACTTCTTGGGCAGCCTTATGCAAAATATCAAATCCCATTTCAATAAGAACATCAATTTCTTCAATATCAATGTGATCAGCTTTTCGTACCAGTGCTTTATGCAGTGACGCCCTCACGCCGCTGGCGCGGTGTGCCCAAATTGAATCTGCAGATAATCTTTCCAGGCGTTCAA
>CAYQQX010000273.1:0-4044 GCA_964419495.1 uncultured Anaerolineales bacterium | reverse complement strand
AACTAGGGACGGCTGAGATTGATGAGGAAACTATGAAGCGGCTGCGCGTGGATGTACGCGGGGTTTTGGATGTTGAGGCATCTGAAATCCTGGAACGCAACCGGACTCGCGACCCACACTCACATTATATAGGTTCTTGGGGCACAGGGCAAAAAGAAATTGAACCGGGTGTATGGTTTCCAGGAGTGCATCCCTTGGCAAAAGCAACCACTATCGAAGAGATTGAAAACTACCCATGGCCAGATATGAGTGACCCCACTAGAGTAGCCCATGTAAAAGCCCAAGCACAACAACTAGCTGATGAAAACCAGTACGCAATTATGGCCACCCCATGGCTGCTTTTCCCCTTTGAGCGCGCCTTTGGGCTTCAGGGAATGGATGTTTTTTTAACCAACATGGCATTATATCCAGATTTTGCCAAGGCTCTACTGAAAAACAATGTTGAATTGTGCAAAACAATGATGGGCAGCTTCTTGCATGAGATTGGTGATAATATCGACATTATCAAGATCGGGGATGATCTGGGCACCCAAGAAAGTTTGCTGATGTCTCCTAAAATGTATAGGGAAATATTAAAACCGATCCATGCGGATTTAATCGCTTACACCAAAGAGCGTACCAATGCCAAAGTGCTATTCCATACTGATGGGGACGTACAACCTTTGATTGATGATTTTGTGGAAATCGGAATTGATATCCTCAACCCGATTCAGACTTCAGCTGGAAAAATGGCAGATCTAGAAGGACTAAAAAAGCGTTTTGGGAAGAAAATGGTCTTCTGTGGAGGCATTGACACACACAAAGTACTGCCGCACGGCTCACCTGATGATGTGCGACAAGAAGTTCGACGGGTGATCAATGCTTTAGGGCCGGATGGCGGATTTATGGTGTCATCGGTACACACGGTGATGAATGATGTGCCTGCTGAAAACATCCTGGCAATGGTCGATGCTGTCGAAGAATTTGGCTATTATCCGCTGGGTAAATAGAACTCTCTAAGAAGCGGCATCTGTCAAGAACGATGTGAAAAATCTCAGGAAATTGAAAATTATTGCACCGACGATCACGGCATAAATACTTAAAGGAGTGTATAAATGGATGCAATACTCGCAGAAATCTACGAATCGGTTCTAAATGGGCAAATGGAAAAAACCATAGCTTCAGTCAAAACTGCTATTGACATAGGTATGGATCCTGAAACAATTCTCAAAACAGGCATGATCTCGGCAATATCAGAAGTAGGGCGCTTATTTGAAAATGGCGAATATTTCGTCCCAGAGATGCTAATCGCAGCCCGTGCTATGCAAGCGGGTTTGGGCTTGCTTAGACCTTTTCTTGTAAAATCTGGTGTAAGGTCAACAGGAAAGATTGCGATTGGCACCGTAAAAGGCGATTTGCACGATATTGGAAAAAACTTGGTTGGTATGATGTTAGAGGGGGCCGGTTTTGAGGTCAACGATCTTGGTACAGATGTTGTACGTCTTCAAAGGTTTCGGACAGTTTCTAATGGAGACTTCTTGCCACTCTGATTGGATTATACACCTATCCTTTGTAGGTGCTGCTGGCGTCTGAGTGCCAGTGTTTGCTCTTTGAGCTTGTTTCGTTTCCTGAGTACCTCCTTATCTCTTCCAAAATAAACATCAGCCGGGGTGACATTGTCTAAAGATTCGTGATAACGCTGATCGTTGTAATACTCAATCCACTCCGAAATAGCCCGTAGGGTTTAAAAAACTCATCCCAAGTGTTTTGCCCTAGAAAAACAGCAACTTTCCTCCAGTCATCATTTGTTAGTAGAATGAAGCCATCTCACAAATTGGAGCACAAAATCGCATGGGTTGGTTCATCATCAAGCACATTTTCTCCACCATTTTCTCCTTCGTCAGTATTGGACGGTTATCGGATCAGGAAAAGGAATTAGAAATCCTTATTCTTCGACAACAACTCTCCATTCTGCAGCGCAAACAAAACCATCCCATCAAACCCAGCAAGATTGAGAAATTGACCCTTGGCGTTTTGACCAACAAGTTCAAGCAGACGACTCGCCAAACTGCCAATCAACTCCGGGGTGTCATCCGTATCTTCCAGCCTGAAACCATACTGCGCTGGCACAGGGAACTGGTTCGAAAGAAATGGACATATTCCAACAAAAACAAGGGTGGACGACCACCGATCAGCAAGGAAACTGAAAACCTGATAGTCCAAATCGCTCGAGAGAATCCTCACATGGGCTATGGCAAGATTTTGGGTGAACTCTTCAAGTTGGGTTTCGAGATTTCTAAGCCAACAGTACGAAATGTTCTCCACCGTAATGGTATCCAACCAGCACCCGTTCGAAATGGCTCCATCGGATGGCGTCATCTGATGACCCATTACAAAGATCAGATTCTAGCGTGCGATTTTTTCACTGTCGAAACAGCCTTTCTTCAGACATTCTACGTACTCTTCTTCATCGAATTGGGTTCTCGCCAGGTTCATTTTGCTGGCGTCACCACTAATCCCAATCAGATCTGGGTTACGCAACAAGCCCGGCAGCTGGTTTGGGAACTCTCCGACAGAGAACAGCCCATGCGGTTCTTGATCCACGACAATGATGGCTCTTTCTGCCCAGCCTTTGATACGGTTTTCGAGTCCGAAGGCTTCCACGTTATCCCCACTCCTGTCCGAGCCCCAAATGCCAACGCGTTTTCTGAACGCTGGATTCGCTCTGCCCGCGAAGAATGCCTGGATCTGATCTTGATCTTCAATGCAGCTCATCTGCGGCGCGTCATGATTGAGTTCGTCGTCTACTACAACACTGCTCGTCCACACCAGGGTATCGATCAGCAGATACCCATCCCCCAAGCAAGACCATCAATTGGAACCATAAAATGCAGAAATGTTCTGGGTGGCATCATCCACGATTACTATCGTGCCCCCACTCCCCTTGCTCTTCCTGCTACCTGAGTTCCCTGCTCGTTTTCCCCTTCATAAAAAAACCATCTTTTGTGTTTTTGCGCGTCTCATTGCTAATCTGAGCGTTCTTTTTCAGCTCTCCCCCCATAATTTACCGTTTTCGAGAACCATTCTTCGGCTTAAGAGTGGTCGGTTTGCCACCTTCTCTCCCCCGTTTTTTATCGGATGAGGTTTTTAAACCCTACGGGGGAGAATGAAGCCCCTTCCCCCTTCGGGGGAAGGCTGGGATGGGGGAAAAATCGTTCTCTTCAACGACACCTTCAACACCTATAACAACCCCGAAGTCGCTATCTCTGCGACTGAAGTCTTTGAAGCGGCTGGGTTTGAAGTTGTCTTGCCTGGGCATAAATGCTGCGGTCGTCCCGCCATCTCGAAGGGATTGGTGGATCAAGCCCGCAAACTTGCCCAAGATACGGTTGAAAGGCTCTATCCCTTCGCCGAGCAGGGCATTCCTATTGTTGGCTTAGAGCCGAGTTGTTTGCTCAGCATGAGAGATGAATATCATTATTTGCTCCCCGATAACCCGAAAGTGAAAGTCGTTTCCGATCACTGCTACACCTTCGAAGAATTCATCGCCAAAATGGATGCCGAAGGCAAATGGCATCTCCCACTGAAAACGCCCGCATCAAACGTGATTTTGCATGGTCATTGCCAACAAAAAGCCATCTCTGGCATTGAGCCGAGCGCCCATATCCTGAACTTACTCCCAAACGCAGATGTCGAAACCCTCGACACAGGTTGCTGCGGTATGGCAGGCTCTTTCGGCTACGAAGCCGAGCATTATGATATTTCGATGCAAATGGGCGAAGACCGCCTGCTCCCCGCCATGCGGAATGCCGATGATGAAACTCTCATCGTCGCCGCAGGCACAAGCTGCCGTCATCAGATTGCAGACGGCGCAGGCAAGAAGGTGTTGCATCCCGCCCAGGTGATGAGGAGGGCGATGAAGGAGTAGAAAAAATGCGGCGTGATGCTTTCTTCTCTTTACGCAATCACTGCTACAAACTCAGCGCGGTATAAATCAAATATACGGGTATAAATTCCGTCCTACGGAACTCCAGCAATTGGCTGCAGCAGCGGACTAAGCAGAAT
>CAYQQX010000272.1:0-4085 GCA_964419495.1 uncultured Anaerolineales bacterium | reverse complement strand
AAAAGCCTCCACTAACTTTTCGCTAAATTTGTCCATTAACCTTTGAGGGCAAACAAGCTGTTATCCATCGTTTTGCCCGCCTTGATCTCAATCGGTATTGTCATATCCCCATCTACCAGAAGACAATCAATTTCCTTGCCCTGACTATCCTGCCAGAAGTAAGCTTGATGCTGTTCACCGCGATGAATGCTTGCCTTGATAAATTCGTTAATGACCAAATTTTCAAAAAGCGCACCTTTCAAGTAATGCAAAGCAACCTGGTCTTCATCCCGAATACCAAGCAGGGAACAGGCAAGACCTGTATCATAGAAGTAGAGTTTTGAAGATTTCACAATCCGCTTGTTGAAGTTTCGATGATAAGGAGCAAGTTGATAAACGATATAAGAACTTTCCAGAACAGACAACCACGCTTTGGCTGTATTCGGACTGATCCCTGCATCGCTGGCAAGCCCTGCATAATTAACTAGTTGCCCAGTGCGCCCAGCACATAGCTGCACAAAGCGGATAAAAGTATTGATGTCGCCAATGTTTTTCATCAGGCGGACGTCTTTTTCCACATAGGTTTGGATATAAGAAGGGTAGAAGTCAACAGGTTCAATGCCACGGTCATAGATACGAGGATATTGCCCTTTGTAAATCAAGCTTTCGTAACGGTCAAAGGCTGGGACATTGGGCTTTAGTTCGGCAATGGAAAAAGGTAACAAGTGGAGGATAGCGGTGCGTCCTGCTAACGTCTGACTGATCTTTTCCATCAAGAGGAAGTTTGATGAACCTGTCAGCACAAATTGGGTATTTCTATCTCCATCAACAAGGCTTTGAATATAAGAGAAGAGTTCGGGAGTGTGCTGGACTTCATCAAGAACAGCACCTGTGGGGTAGTTTGCGAGAAACCCGCGAGGGTCTGTAAGTGCGATTTGCCGGATATCAGGTTCTTCCAGAGAAATGTAGGGGATGTTAGGAAAAGTAGCCTGCACCAAGGTTGTTTTCCCGGACTGGCGTGGACCAGTAAGGGTAATCACTTGAAATTTCTCAGCGAGACTGAGCAATTTCTTTTGTAGCTTTCTTTTAAACATGGCAATCACCTTCTTTTAGGCAAGAAATACTACTAATCTTATAGCACACTTCTTGCAAATACGCAATCCCATTGCACATTTGCAAGAAGTGTATGTGAAGTTAGCTTTCTGATTGTGCTGTTTGCTATGGGTAGGCTTACGTGACCTATGTTAGTTATGGAGAAACCTCAAGGTTTCTTGGTTTACTTTTAGAGCTGTTTTGAAGGTTTCTTCCTATCACTCCGTAAATATCCTGTTTACGTTTGCTGTCAATGGGGATATGTCAGTAGGCTTTGACTTGGAGATGTTTTGATGTTGAAGTACTTGGCACAAACATAATTATCTCATATAATCTCATATAGTTGATTTGTGAGGAAACGAAAGTGGCACATCCAATGGATCAAAGGTTAGAAAATTTGCCCGGCTCTGTTTGGGCAAAGATCGCTCAGATAGATGAACTAAAAGGACGATGGGTTGGAGGCGCACAACTCAGCCCACAGGTTTTAGGGCGGTTGAAGCGTTCTGTTTTGGTGACTTCAACCGGGGCATCCACTCGTATTGAAGGCGCACGTCTATCTGACGAAGATGTTGAAAAATTGATGCGTGGGATTTCAATGCAACAATTTGCAGATCGAGACAAACAGGAAGTACAGGGATATTTTGAGTTACTCAACAACATGTTTGATTCGTGGCGTTCATTGCATTTTTCTGAAAGCCTTATCAAACATTTTCACAAGGAATTACTCAAATACGTTGAAAAGGATAAGTTGCAAAGAGGGGATTACAAACACTCTGAAAACAAGGTGATGATGGTTGATGCTGCCGGACAGTCAGTTGGTGTTTTATTTGACACCACGCCAGCTTGGCTAACTGGCAAGGAAATGCAAGAACTGATGGAATGGGCTATGGATGCGCTTAAAAATCAAAGCCACCACCCTTTGCTTGTCATTGGCAACTTCCTTGTACAATTCTTGCAAATTCACCCGTTCCAGGATGGCAATGGACGTCTTTCAAGGGTTTTGGCCAACATGCTCATGCTACAAGCAGGCTATGCTTTTATGCCTTACGTCTCGCATGAAAAAATAATTGAAGATAATAAACCAGAGTATTATCTTGCTTTACGCCAAAGCCAAAAGACTTTCAAAGCAGATGAACCAACGATTCTCCCCTGGTTGGATTTTTACCTGGATGCGACTCTGAAGCAGGCTAAGGAAGCCATTGCGTTGCTATCTGCTGAAAATATAGAGAAGTTACTTTCCCCTGCACAATTGAAAGTTTGGAAGTATATGCAATCACGCTCAGAAGTAACGCCGAAAGAATTGTCAGAAAATCTTGGCATTCCAAGAAGCACGATCAGCCAGGTTCTCAATCGACTTATGGGCTTGAAACGCATTGAGCGGCTGGGTTTAGGGAGAGGAACGCGTTACAAAGTGATTGAGTAGTCCCATTTACATAAGTTATTTGGGGAGTAAAACCTGGGTTCGAGTCTCGTTTCTAGTTTTGTCCACAAAAAGCTGGTTCGACCATCAAATCCAAAGAAGCCGCTAACAGACGATGTTGAGCGGTTTCTTGCTATGTTGCGGTTTGAGCGTTTGATTCAAAGGGAATTGGGGGAGCAAAAAGAGCGGTTTTAGAAATATTCTTTGTATATTTTTGCGCAGCGCAATCACTTTTGTTTCAAATTCGGCATGAGTCTGATTGCCAACAGAGTAGAGCATACGCCAATTACTATCACCGTGACGAACAAAAAATAATGCGAAAAAATATCTACCAACACCCCACCAAGCAGTGGAGCCAAGATCATTACTGGAGCGACAAAGGTGTTCAAAATACCAATAAAGCGGCTGGTTTCAGCAGCTGGGGCAATTTCAAATACCATATTCGCATCTGCAATAGCAATAGCAGCATATACACTACCAATACAAAATGCAATCACATAAAACCCGATTTCTTCAAGAGGGACGATGGAGAGTATCCCCATTGCAATCACCATGATGGATGCTATGATGTAAATAATTCGGTAGCCAAATTGATCTCCAATCCATCCCCACACAAATCCAATGAAACTTCGAGACACTAGAATGACCATTGTAAACGTTGCCAAGATACCAACTTCGAGAGAGAGAAAATCAATCGCGTATAAAGCGTAAAACGAATTACCAATGACACCTAATCCCAAGAATGCACGCGAGATCATGAAGTTTCTGAAATTCGGAGTGCGTTGGATGAGGCTAGGAATAGCTTTTACAAAATCAGGTAATGGTTCAGGTTGTTGTTTTTCCGGAAAAGGTATTTCCCGAAAAAAAGCGATGAAGATGGGGGAGAATATTGAAGAAAATAAGCCTATCCAGAACAGGGCGCGAATATTCTCTGGAAAGCTGTAGGCCTCTAGCAGGTACCGAGCAACAAGCGAAGCCCCAAACCCAATCAACCCACCTATGCCATTCAAAATACCAAAGAAAATGCCTCTATTGCGAATGATATTTTTACTAATAAAATCCGCATACCCTGGTGAAATCATACCATTGGTGACAGAATACAACAAAAAAGCAACAAAGAATAGTCCCAGTGTTAAATTATCACTGAGAATCCCATAAAACTGTGCAACGATGGCAATTGCAAAAATCCCGATTCGCTCCGCTAAGGCAATCTTGAAAATCACCCATTTTCTTTCTTGTTTCCCATTAACAATATAAGCCCCAATGAGTTGAGGAAAAAAGTAGCCGAAATAATATATAGCGGGAACTAGCCCAATTATCCAGTTATAATTTGTGAGTTTGTCGACAAAGTAGGGGACGATAGTGTCTTGTGAAAGTATGGCAACCGAAAAGGAGTATATGGAGGCATCAAGCACCAGCATTACAAAATTCCACCAGTAATTTTTACCTACTTTCTCAATATATTTTGGATATTTTGCTTGTAGTTCTTTGATATCTATTCCGATCATAATATTCGTTCCCAAATCCTTATCAATTTTCGTAACTACTCAGTCTCTCTTATTGCAATCTCTAACGTAACACAAACCTAAAACCA
>CAYQQX010000271.1:0-4092 GCA_964419495.1 uncultured Anaerolineales bacterium | reverse complement strand
TAACCGTTTTTCTAGAGTAAAATACTTTGGATGAGGTTTTTGCACGGTACGCGGGTTACGTATCTGCATACCTGGCGCGGGATGCACGAAATGCACTATCCTGGCTGCATGGTTTGCGGCTCATCTCCGGTGACTCTTTGTCTAGTTTCACCGATCACCAGCAAGGACCCGCTTGGTATATGGTCCAAACTGGTACGCGAAAGCTCCTACCGGAGCCATGATTGGGGTTTTGGTATTTCTCCCACAGCGATGACCTATGCACATGAAGTACTTTGGTGGACGCAGCCCTCTGTGTACTTCAGCTACGCTGAACATCTTCCGCTTCTACAAAGACTGTTGCTCTGTCTTTGTGCGCATTGCAAGCAGTTCTTCAGCGAAAGTCATCCTGTCGTGTACCCAATTTGGTTCAACACTCCCGCAAACGGCTGAAAGGCGCGCCGAACTGAAACACCGGTAGTGCGGCCAAACAGTTAGGACACGGAAGCTTCCAGATAGGGCAACCAATTGAATCCAAATATCGGTAGTAGCGTCAATGAATTGGAAATAATCCTATGCAAAAACATTTCGGTACTCATTTCGATCCTGAAGGGGCAAACGTGGTCATCCTTTCGGGCTGGCTGTACATCGAGCAAGTTCTCGATATCCCTATGGACGGGCGCGTGCATCAAGCTTTGCGGTGTACGCTCATGACCAAACGCCCTCCGGACAATTCACAAAACATATCCGAAGGGCATCTGAACCGGGGCTATCCTATTGTGCTAACGGGCAAACGGATGGACATAATCCTGGATTGGGCCAGGCAAAGGAACAATCTCCCCAGGGTTGTCATCCAAGGACCGCTGCGAAAAGTAAACGGGAATGGACATGGGCTTGCGAGCACGATCATCGATGCCAAGTACCTCGATATCCTGGACATTTCCACAAGTAGTCCTATATCCACAGGAGAAGCCGCTGATGGATAATGGGCCGAAGGCCTCTCCAGTCCTGCGCAGTGGCCTCAGGGCCTTGCGCCCCCAACCGGCTGGGCAATTTCTGCCCCGCCTCTTGGCACATGCGTGCCTGCGTTGCGAGCGCGGCGGCCTCCGCAGGCCATATCTTATGACCACCTGTGGTATCAGGACGAGTGCAGGCATCAGGGTCTGCAAGGGTTCGCGGCAGCCATCCCGCCTATACCCAATCTGTCTCATACCGGCCATTGTCGCGAGAATGAAATCAGGAGAAGATGATGTCGAGAGAACTCAACCGTTTAGTTACTGCCGCCGTGGTCAGTAAAAGCTTTTGTGAATTGCTGCTCCATAATCCCGCCGAAGCGATTGCCGCTGGCTACGATGGCGAAGCGTTCTTACTGACCGCTGAAGAGCAAGATTTGGTAGTTTCGACCCAGGCTGCAACGTTGCAGGAATTTGTAATACAGATCCTTGATCTGACACAAAGCGGCATTGAATCAAAGCTGTGATGATCGTTTTGACCCGACATAATCCTGCTGAAAACGTGAACCGCTGGTATGCTGTTGGAATTCAACCGACGTTATTCTGCCAGCACGCGGTGCTGTGCGGTTGGGGACGGCGGGGGAGCGCCTATGCGCGCTGGCGTATTCTCCCGACTGAGAACCGCGTCCAGGCTGGCGAGATGGCCAAGGCAATCCTGGAAGGGAAAATGAAGAAAGGTTATCAGGTCACAAGAAACCATGGCGAGTCCTCCGTGGCTGATTCACATTCAAAACAGATAGAAGCATGCAAATCATGAATTACTCATCCACCATCAAAGCGTACATGATTGTCCGTTTTAGATTTCAAGAGGCCCATCAAGAGCATGTGTTTCGGCTGACTGGTTCGCCTCGCGGCAATGCCTTTTTGGATACCAGGCGGAGGAAATCAACACCTCTTACATAATGAAGGAAGAAATTGCAGGGGAGTGGATTCATGGCAAAGGCAGCCCTGGGACATGGGATTTTCGGTGTGCGTTTGTGATGCTGCGAACCACACCAATCCTCTATCTGGCGATCAGCCTGGGTTCGTTATTTTGTAGAGCAGGAAATTGAGCGTCCCATAAAGGAGATAGGGACAAAATAAATGGCGGATGCACCTGTTGCTACTCAAATTCATTGGGGGGAAGCAATAATTGGTCAAGGCCGAGACCGTGCTACTTGGCTGGCCAAGACTGTGCTACTTTAATGCAATTATGCTATGTCACGATCTTTATTATCCCGACATTCCCCCGATCCCGAAGTTCCCTGGTATCAGCCTTCGTAATGACTACTGGCAACGCCAGGCGATCACATTATGGCTGATCGCTCAGGGGTTTTCACTACGGGTGGAAGTGCAATGGATTGTAGCCAGGTTCTTTGGTACTGACCATCGAAGCGGAGCGCTGATGCAAGTGCTACCGAGACTCAAAGATAATGAGTTCCTAAAAGCCGAAACGCTGGCACTCCGCATTTTCCCTGGAGGGCGTTCAAGATTTACGGTTGTCTGTTTAGCTGACAAGGGGCAAGAGTTGGTGCAGGATTTGGGCTGGCAAGTGCATGAAACCGATTGGGAGCGGATGCAGCGATTGCACGAGAAAGGAAATTACCAGGCCCGGCATACCGCCGCGGTGCTGGCATTTGTGTACCAGGCCAGACTGCGGGGCTGGGCGGCGGGTGTGATGCCGGAAGTGGACGCTGGTCGTTTTTACCCTGATACTGTTATCGTAAAGGACGGCGAATCGTACTATGTCGAGGTTGAACTGAACGCAGACAAACCAAGCAAGTGGCACAACATGGCACGCCATCAGGGAGTCATCGCTTTGTGTTCGAGGACCCCCAAGCATCGCCGCCTATTGCTCGACGAAGCAGAACCTGCGGCAGTGGCCCACAATTGCGCTCGGTTGGGCACGGACTTGAGAACCTTGTTCGAACATGGCCAGGGTGATAACCTGTTGTGGCTGGAGAAGAAAGAAAATATCTCTTGATATCCTGGGGCTGGGGGAAGGATCCCCTCTACACCCGTCCTGAGCGGATTCCGCCACAATTACAATCGGATTGCTGTCAGTACGAACTGACTGGCCCACATTTCGCACCTTAAGAACCGAATAGATAGCAATTTTGAACGTGGGGGCCAAGTAAAGTTGTTTTTGTCAATCGAAAACGCGCCCAGTCGCGCGTCGAAAGCGCGCCCACAGATTTAAAGCAAAAACCTGGATAGATTTCTCTATTCCAGGTTTCTTTCTGCCTGTGAGCAACTTTTACATGAGTGGGGATATGACCTCGGCTCGTGAAAAGTACAAGCAAGCCCTAAAAATAATAAATGCAGTTAAAAACCATGAAATGAAGTTTGGGGGGAAAACTGTGGTGTCTGTTGAGGCAGAGCGCATTGATATCCAAATTGGACTTGCAAGGGCTTACTTCGATCAACAGAAAAATTTAGAGGCTAAAGTGCAAGCTCAACAGGCACTAAAAAGTTTTAGCCACGATCGATACCCAGAGAAGGCTGCCAAAATTTATAACCTTATGGCAGGAATTTCATTCCGCGAACGGGATTTGGATAAGGCACTTGTGTTGGCTGAGAAATGCTTGGCTGTTTATTTATCTCAAGGTTTTCGAGATGGAATCAGCGATACCTATTCTAACCTGGGGATTTTGTCAGCTACGAATCAGAATTATGCTGCTGCAAAAGATTATTTTATTTTGGCCTTAGATTTGCATCAATCACTCGGGGATGTCGAAGGTATAGCGATAACTCATAATAATTTGGGGATGCTAGAAATTTCTCGTGGCTATCTAATTGAAGCAATCACTCATTTAGATAAATCGATCCGCAATGCAGATTTATCAGATCTGTTCCGTACACTGACCCAGTCGATAATAAATAAAGGCTACGCCTTGATATTATTGGGAGATTATGAGGAGGCTTCTGCCGCACTTTCCGAAGGAGAAACGCTTTGCGACAGGCACCGTTTTGGCGATTTGCTTGGCGAGGTGCTTTGGATAAAGTCGGAATGCTTGATTGCGCTAGATGATATCGATGCGGCTGTTGAAACTGCTATTTCTGCTATTGAGCCTATATTTCGCACCTTACAAAATGAATAGAGAGAAACAATAGCGAAGATGCT
>CAYQQX010000270.1:0-4188 GCA_964419495.1 uncultured Anaerolineales bacterium | reverse complement strand
CAGGTGAGAACAGAGCGAGCAAAAGAGCCGAGGAATGTTTTATTCGTTGGCATAGCATATCTCCCTTAGGTTAGGCCCGATGAATTCTACTATTGTCTTAAAAACTTTACCACGAAGACTCAAAGAGAATCTGATGATTTTCTAAATTCAGCAGATCACGATTTTGTGTCATTGCGAGGCGTTTCGTGCCGAAACAATCCCCCTCTAAAGGGTGGAGATTGCTTCACTCCGTTCGCAATGACATCAATAATTGGGAATCTGTGATCTACTGAAATTATTTTGTAATAGTCAGGAATAGATTGAACAAACACCAAATGAAGTTTATTCTCCTTCTGCCCCCCAGAATTGGGGGACGGGGGGGCTGATTTGTTCAACCTTCCATAGACTAATTCGTTTTATAAATTATTTGCACATCTTCGTGGCACTGTGACTTGGTGGTGATCATTTTTTTGAATTTCCGGTTACATAATTCATGAAAAAGGGGTGGTGATTATCGTGGTGTTCACTATCCGGGGTACACAAACGACTCCTCTGTTACTCCGAGCGCAGCGAGGAATCCCGGGTATCTGACTTTGCTTGCTAATCGCCCGGTTTCAGGGATTCTTCACTCCGCTTGCTCTGCACGCCTACGGCGACGCTGCGTTCACGCCAAAGGCGGGCCTGTGGCCATGACATTTCTAGCATTGGATTTTGTATAACACCAGCTTTTTCACCATTCCCTGAAAACTCAAACAAGTCAACATCAGCTTGCTTGAGTATAATTGTGCCGATACCAAAACCTAATACCCAATCCCTACGATCTGAGGCTTTTATGACCACCCCCCTGATAGAATGTGTCCCCAACTTTTCCGATGCCCGTCGACCTGAAGTGATCCAGGCCATCAGCAAGACCATTGCCAATGTGGAAGGCGTGCATGTGTTAGATCATCATTCTGACAACGACCACAATCGTACAGTGGTCACCTATGTCGGGTCGCCTGCCGGTGTGGAAGAAGCCGCTTTCCAGGCCATTGCCAAGGCTGCTGAACTCATCGACATGACCCAGCATTCCGGCGAGCATCCCCGCATCGGCGCCACCGATGTGTTCCCCTTCATCCCCATCTCTGACGCGACCATGGACGATTGTGTGGAGATCGCCCGGCGTCTGAGTAAACGCGTCGGCGAAGAGTTGAACATCCCCGTGTTCCTGTACGAAGAAGCCGCGCTGCGCTCCGATCGCACCCGGTTGGAAGTCATCCGCCGTGGGGAGTATGAAACGCTGAAAGACGTTATCGCCACGGACCCCTTCAGGGAACCTGATTTCGGTCCCAAAGAACTGGGTACCGCTGGGGCGACGGTCATCGGGGCGCGTGAGTTTTTGATCGCCTACAACGTTTACCTGACCACCGATGATGTCGAAATTGCTAAAAAGATCGGCAAAACCATCCGGCATTCTTCGGGTGGGCTGCGCTATGTCAAAGGCATGGGATTGCTGGTCGATGGGCGTGCACAAGTTTCTATGAACCTGACTAACTTCCACAAAACTCCGATTGCCTTAGTTGTCGAAACCATCCGACGCGAGGCTGAACGCTATGGCGTCGGCATCCATCACAGCGAGTTGGTGGGGCTGATTCCCCAGGACGCGCTGATCGACACGGCGGTATGGTATACGCAGATGGATCAATTCGAGCCGAATCAGGTATTAGAGAAGAAGCTATTTGCAACGATGCAAGCTGAAGAAACCGTAGACAACGGACGGCAGACGGCAGACGGCAGACGGCGGTCGGCGGTCGGTGGTCAGTTCTTGGACACATTAGCTGCGGGTGAACCCACCCCCGGCGGCGGTTCAGCAGCGGCGTATGCCGGGGCGATGGCCGCGGGATTGGTGGCCATGGTGGCGCGCCTGACGATTGGCAAGAAGAAGTATGCCGAGGTAGAGGATCAAATGAAAGAGATTCTCGATGAAGCGGAAGCCCAGCGCAGCGAGTTGACCACCGCAGTCGATCGCGATGCCAAGGCCTTTGAGGCGATCATGGCCGCCTTCAAGCTCTCCAAGGACAACCCAAACCGCTCAGCACATATCCAGGAAGCCACCCTTCATGCTGCGGAGATTCCCTTAGAAGTTGCCAGTCAGGCAGTGCGCGTCATGGAACTGGCTTTAGAAGTGGCCAGCTATGGAAACGCCAATGCCATCACCGATGCTGGTACCGGGGCAGCCATGGCTCAGGCATCACTGATAGGCGCGGGCTATAACGTGCGCATTAACGTGCTGGGACTGAAAGATGAAGCCGCGGTTGAAACTCTCTTAGATGTACTCAAAGATTTGGATGAGAATGCGGCCGAGTTACAATCTCAACTCACGCAACAGCTGATCGAACGTGGGGGGTTGGCGCTTTAATGCAATTAAAAGTTGCAGGTTGCATGTTACAAGTCACAAGTTGCAAGTTGCAAGTTTGCTTGGCTTGCTTTCTTATTAGTGTAGTATTTCTTGCTGGGCTTTCGGCTTGCACGCCTGCAGATAATGGGCGTTCGACGATGGACGCTGGACAAACTGCAGTGGACAGTGGTCGGTTGACAGTGGTCAGAAACGATGATATTACTGAAATCACCGAAACTCCAATCTCTAATCTTCAGTCTCTAACTCCCACGCTCCCCAGCACTCCAACTCCCCAGCCCCCGACGCTCACTCCGCTTCCACCAACGCCTACCCCTTGCCCACCAGATGTCTGCACCTACACAGGTCACTTCTACTTAGCACGGCCCATTGCCTCTACAGGTATTGATGTAGTCGATCCAACCTATCGCTACGGGGGCACACAAGGCGGTGTGCGTGAGACTCATCTTGGCGTAGAATTTGTCAACCCGCAAGGGACGCCTGTACTGGCCGCAGCTGACGGGGTGGTGATTGTGGCCGGCAACGACTACCAAACTCCCCATGCCGCTGTACCTGGATTTTATGGAAACCTGGTGATCGTTGAACACGCCTTGCCTGGGATTGATGAGTCAGTCTTCACACTCTACGCACACCTCTATGAAATCCATGTCGAAATCGACCAACAGGTCAAAGCAGGAGATCCGATTGGAACTGTGGGGTTCACTGGCTGGGCTGTAGGGGAGCACCTGCATTTTGAGGTACGTTACGGTGAGAACAGCTACCGCAAGACGCGCAACCCCGAACTTTGGCTGCAACCTCACATAGACGAAACCGAGCAATTTCATGGCCTCATCGCCGGGCAAATCTTGGATGAGTATGGTTCTCCCATACCACTCGTTTCGATCAGTATAGAATCTCTTTCATCAGAAGGCGAAGATGTCCTAGCCACATACTACGTCGAGAGCTATGCTGACTGGACGGTCAATGGAGACGATGGCTGGGATGAAAACTTTGCCATCAGCGATCTTCCTGCCGGGAAATACCGCCTCAGCTTTGTGGCGCGCGGCTTGCAGGTTTACGAGGTCGACGTGCTGCCTGGGCAGGTGACGATGATCGTCTTTGATGCAAGAGAGCAAGGAGAGTGAAGGTGCACCGGAGTATGGGGGTCAGGGTGAAATGGGCTTACTTAGCTTTCTTGCTTTTTGGGCTATCAGCCTGCGTGCGGAATGCGCCCAATTCATCCTATCTGGCACCCCAGCTCTCCAGCTCCCAAAGCACAAGTACACCATTTCAGCCTATCCAATGGACCGCCGTTCCGGCGACTCCAACCATTTCACCAACTCCCGCGCCCCCAACTGCCACACATACACCTACGTCATCACCCTTCAGCATCTGGCTGGCCCCATACCTGGCAAATAGGCTGGGTAATCAGATTGCGCTGCCTGAAGCATGGGGGTTTACTTCTGATCCTGGAGCCGCTGCGCTGCAGATCAAAGTTGGGGAAGAGAATCGTATTAGTCAATGGATTTATGTACTGGTGGCACCTTTCCCTACGGTGATGGACGGAGTCTCGGCCCAGAGTTTGCTGCTCACCTGGAAGGGAGAATCTGACGTATTTTTGGGTGGCGTGCCGCTTTTGATGGCAGAATCAACCCTGGAGGCAATCTCTGCTTATTGGGGAGAACCAGCCCCGGGGGTGGTTCGGATATCCCAAGCATCAGAACTGGTGGACAGGGCCTGGGAGCAGCGTCCATCTTGGGCAATTATCCCTTTCGAAGAATTACCTGGACTTTGTCCATTTGCACATTAGCAGATAGCAGGGTAAGCTAAGACAT
>CAYQQX010000269.1:0-4191 GCA_964419495.1 uncultured Anaerolineales bacterium | reverse complement strand
GTTACGGACTGAAGAATTTTGAGTGTATCAAATCCCGCTCCACCATCGAAGGTCAATCCCCCTTCTGGGATCGGTGTTCCTTCATTATTATTGTCTACGATCAGCGTATCATCACCAGCCAACCCGACAATGGTCAACGGGGCAACGCCGCCATTACCGGATAGCGTGATGATATGTCCGCTCGCCGTGTGGGCGATGGACACATTCGCTGAATTATTGAGTTGGAAGTTTAGATTAGTTGATCCCGACGGGGGGGGCTCGTCGGCGTCCGACGAGGCTTCCTCCGTACTGGAATTTGTTCCCCCATCAAAATTGAAACTGCGCACAAATGCGCTCCGTGCAATTGCAACACCCGACACACCAACCTCAAGATAATCTGTCACTGCACCAATGGTATCCGCCACAAGGTAGGCCATGCCGCCGCCGCTGATATTCTTCTTGTTGCCATTATTATCGATGATCAGACCCGCGGCCAACAGCTGCAGGGTCATGCCAGCAGCCAATATAATGTCGCTCAGCGCGATCGTGCTTGCTTGAATTGTCAAATCGAAGTTGGCCAACGATAGATCCAGATCGTTGATGGTGACGGGATTAACGCCAGTCAGCGCGCCAATTAGAATGGTACCTGTGGCAACCAGGTGACTGAGTTCAACCTGGGTAATATTGAAAGCATCCTGTAAAAGATTTGAGCCCAACTCTATATTAATGAAGGAAGCTGTAGGCAGAAGGGAAATATCCCCACCGCCAGCATCAACAACACCGGTAATCTCCACATCGGCAGCGCTGATGGATACTGAATTATCAACGACTGTAATCTCACCCAGATTGACCAGGCTGCCGCGGCCATCCCCGTCGCTGTCAGCGTTGATGGTTAGTTCTCCAGCAGTCATCACTTGAGCATTATCACCAAGGATCACGTCATCGGTGGCGTTGAGGGTGATGGCGCCGCTCTCAGTGGTTAGGGTTCCCAAAATTGTGATGTCCGCATCGCTGCTATCCAACCCAGCGACATAGACAATCGCTCCCGCCCCTTCTGTGATGACAGTTGCTTCATCATTATGCAGGATATCGCCATCTGCGTTCAAGACGATACTCCCAGCTGAAACATCAGCATCAACGACGATGGTCTCGGCTTCCAGGATCATCTGCCCCGATAAAGCGATTTCGTCATTTATCGTCAGTTCAGCGCTATCGGCAGTAATATTCAAATTTTCGAGGGTATTATCATAGCTGACAACCTCACCCACTGAAGCTGCTTGCGTACCACTCAACAGCGCTTCGTCAGTGCCGCCCAAATTGATCACCAAGCTGTCGCCAGCGGATAGGCCACTATCGGTCACAACAACTTCATTATCGCTGCCATCCATATCCAGGATGATCTCATCAGCTCCCTCGCCACAATCGATGTTGACTTCGTTTGCGCCGCTGCCTACCAGTGCGACCTCGATGGCATCGTCTTTTTCGGTACCCGTGATTTCCAATGATGAGTTTTCTACTTGCAGCACAGACCCCTTTTCGAAGTCCGTATTCTGCGCAGTCACTGTCGAACTCTCCGCAGCGACATCCGCATCGCCATCATCATCGGCATCGATGAAGCTGACATCCGAGTTAATGTCGGCAACCCCGGCATTAACGGTGCTGTCCACAATTTCCACAGTTGAGCTGACCGCAGCTAAGCCTGCATTCAACGTGCTATCTTCGACAACCAGGTCAGCGTTGATGGCCACAACTCCAGCGTTGAGGGTGCTATCTTTTAAGACAACTTCATCTGAACCAACAATGCTGATGCCGGCGTTGAACACAAACTGGTTCCAAGTTATGCGTCCGTTGGAGTTGCCAATGAATACTGTGCCGTCGAGGGTGGTTTGATTTCCATCAGCCGCGCCGGATAATGTCAGGTCAATGTCGATGTTCTGCAGGGCAACACTCTCTGCGAAGATGCCCCCTTCTATATATATGGTGCTGTCATCGGGGGTCATTCCGCCCGACACCGCATTGACCGCATCCTGGATGGGTGTGGTCGAAACCGAGCAGTTGTCCGCGCCCTGACAATCGCCGCCGGAAGGCAAGTAGCTGTGCTTGACGCCGCCAACGAAGAAGTATGGATCGGGGATGACGACAACATCATCAAGGACGGCCGTGACTTCGCCATCTTCCGCTAGGGTTGGATCTGCATCATCGTTGAGTTCGGCATCTTCTGTCGATTGTGATTCATCAATTATTGCCGCTGCTTCGGATGTGTCATTTGTATCTACTTCGCTTAGCTCAGTATCGCTTAGCTCGGAGCCATCAACTGTATCAGCTCCAGCATTTGTATTGGCTTCTGCTTGCGCATCGGTATTGGATACGTCATCACTTGCAGGATCTGTAACATCAGGTTGGGTATCTGCCTCAGTGTTCACTTCGGCAGTTGTATTCACTTCGGCATTTACTTGCGCTTCCACTTCGGTATCCGCAATCGCTCCAGCATTGGCATCAGATACATACTCTACCGTCTCAGAATTACTCTCTGCTTCCCCTTCAGTATCAGTAGTTCCTTCATTGTATTGGGGATCATCTTCGGAGGGTTGAGCGGCTTCATCACCCGTCGAGTCAATCGTTTCAGTCTGAATAGCTTCCGTGGCCTCGGGGCTTTGCGGACTTTCGCCGTCCGCATAAACAACCGAATTCCAAGACAACGCCATCACAAACGCCAAAACCACCAAGAGAAGCAACCGCAAAACGCTGCGGCGTTTGCTTTTTCCCCCGCTTGCGTTGGTGAGTTTGGTATTCTTAGTTAGCATAAAAGTTGGATCAGGTTATTCCGTTAGTGCAATATCTGCGAGGCAGAAGTTTGATGTTGGAGCCCTTGCACGAATTGACGAAGCACAGCCTGGGGGAAAAATGCATTCCCTTGAGTTACTGTTTGTATTGCTTCGATGAGTTCATAGAAACAGGTCTGGTCGCTTACAAAACCCATTACGCCAGCTTCTATGGCATCCAGCAATTTCGTCTTATCCAGATTTTTAACCCGGCCTATAATCCAGGCACGTGGATACACTTTGCCTAGCTTTACCAAAGACACATATCCATCCTGGCTCTCTTTTTGCAAATCAACCAAGATTACATCTGGTGCGTGGAAATGGGTTACTTTAAGGGCTTCATCTGCGTCTTTGGCAATTCCAATGATATCCACACCACACGTTGTGCGGTGGGCAGAGTTACTCACATAATGTGAGAAGATTGGTGTTTCCAGCATTAAGACGCGCGTATCAGCCATACCTAGTACTCCAGGTATATAGTAGCTTATTGATCCGTCAAGCACAATCACCCTTATGTTTATTTTTTTCTAAATAGATTCTTTAGATATTTTGGATGTTCTGAACATTGATTTTTATGAGGTTGTATGTATCACTTCAATATTTGGGACGCAGACTCCGGATTGAGATAACGCAAATTACAATCTAAAACTTCCGAGAGAATAATCACGGAAGTTGGAATACTTATTTTCTTAATGAAGCAATTGATACTATTCAATGATAAAAATATTTGATCAACATATACGGACATACATATCGACAGCAAAACGTGGCTATGAATGCAAGACACCGGTGTACAAAGTTTTCAACTATTTTTTCTGTCGACTACACACAGGATATCAGTGGCATCAGCTTCCGCTTGAACCAGACATTGATGATCACAGATAAAAAGAAATCAGTCATCATGCGGTTAGCTACTATTTTCGTAAGTGGAGTCAAGATGGCAGTCGGGAAAAGGTATGGCAAGGTAGCATAATGACGATCAAAATAGATTTGAATTTCTCTGAAATTAATCTGGGGAAAAAATATTTAGAGTTTAGTTGATGAGGCACAATCGCAGGGATACCTATTTCTTTGGCGCACATAGTATCGCCTTTGCATTGATCAACCTATGCCATATCGTTCACTCATAAGTCTCAATGAGTTCAGCGTATAAGCTCCCACTATGCGATGAATTATGGATATTTGCGAAAATTCTAAGGGCACGTAACTAAGCTTGCCCCCCCTTGTTTTAGACGCTTAAAACATCTCTACGTCGCTTTTACGCCAGCACTTACGCCAGGGATAATGCCAGCGTATATTCTGGCGTATACGCCAGCACTTACGCTGGCATTTACGCCAGCGTTGATTGGGAAGTATTCGGTAAAACCTTTCATTTGAACCATGCTGTGCA
>CAYQQX010000268.1:0-4222 GCA_964419495.1 uncultured Anaerolineales bacterium | reverse complement strand
CCGATTAGTTCAGCCGTCTCAAAATGGGAAGTTATTTTTGCACGCCTCCTAACCCTCATGGACCGTATCCGGTGGCAGGGCATTGTCAAGCTGCCAGATCTGGTAGCGACAGCCCACATACAGGCGATCGGGCTGGGCGAACAATCCCATCGGACGGTCGAACAGCCGCTCGAAGGTCGAGAGCGCGCCATCGGGTTTGATGCCCAGCAGGAACAGGCGGTTGGTCTGGTAAGTAGTGAAGGCCAGACTGATGCGCTCTTCTGAGAGCCATCCTAAAAAGTCACGTGAGCAAGTAATTTCGATGGGATGGGAGGTGGAGGTCATCTCGATTTCCAGTAATAACGAAATAGCCGTGTTTCAGGGCCTCTAGGGATTCACGTGGTAATGTCCAGCTTTGGGGTGGGAGCTACCCCGGTGATTCCAATTGTTCATATTCTACCGCAACAGGAAAAGAGTATAGAATACCAGTGGATTTTATTAACACTGATCACTGTTTACCCCCACCAGCACCGCTCTCATCAAACAAGTTATTCGAAATAAAAGCGATCATTACCGACCTCGCCGCAGCCGTGAATAGAACGGGGGGACGTCTATTTGCTTCTGCTATAATCACCTGGATGTCAATGCTGGAAACCTACCTGGATCGCGCCCTGGAGGCGCGAACGGAGTCACAAGACTTCCGAAGTCTTGGCGAAGATTTCGGAAGCCTGCGGTTGTTCAGCGGCTTTTACGAGGGTTTCCCAGATCTGGTGGTCGATCTCTATGGGCGTACGCTTGTCTTGTTCAATTATGGAGAATCAAGCGAAGTATTGGATGCTGCCCAGGCGTTTCTGCTCGATAAACTACCCTGGGTCGAGTGCGTGATCCACAAGATGCGCTCGGCGAGTGATCCTGCTCAACGCGGAGGAATTATTTCCTTTGGTGAGAATCCAACCCAGAAAATCCGCGAACACGGGGTTTGGTACGCCCTCGATTTGCAAATACAGCAAGACGCCAGCTTCTACCTTGATACGCGTGACCTACGGGCGTGGCTGCTCGAAAACGCCAATGACTGGAAGGTCCTGAACACCTTCGCATATACTGGCAGCCTGGGGGTGGCCGCGCTGGCCGGGGGCGCGGAATACGTGCTGCAAACCGATCTCAAGCGCAAATTCCTGGAACTGGCGCGCAAATCGACAATGCTCAACCGCCTCGATTTGGGTAAAATGAAAACTCGGGTGAACGACTTCTTCAACATGGTTTCCGAGCTCAAGCGAAAGAGAGAACTCTTCGATTGTGTAATTTTGGATCCGCCTTTTTTCTCCAGCACAAAGAAAGGATCGGTGGACCTGGTCAATGAGAGCACGCGCTTGATCAACAAGGTGCGCCCGTTAGTGGCCGATGGCGGCTACCTGGTGACGATCAGCAACGCCTTATTTTTGAGCGGGGAAGAGTATTTTGCTGCTCTAGAAAAGCTGTGCGCCGACGGCTACCTTTCAATTGAAAAGCTGATCCCGATTCCTGAAGATATCACCGGTTTCCCTGAAACAATTGTCAATGTGCCACCCACAGATCCAGCGCCATTCAACCATCCCACCAAGATCGCAGTATTAAGAGTTCAAAGAAAGAAATAATAGCGATTTAACGTTCTGTATGCCAACAATTTATCTGGACGCGGATTGCACGGATTTTTCGGATAGAATTTTAATAATCCGTTCAAATCTGCACTGCCAAAGGCGCGCCGCTTCATCCGTGTACCACGTTCCCAAATATCTAAAAGTGACAAAATAATAACCACCAACATGCCTACTATGAATTCAAAAAACAATCACTGGCTTGCCAGGCGAACCAACTTCTATTACGGTTGGATCATTCTGCCCATCTCCACGCTGGGAGCTTTCTTCACCAGCCCCGGCCAGACCTACATGGTCTCGGTCTTCAACCCCTCCCTGAGGGAAGCCCTTAGCCTCAGTCTGAGCCAACTCACCGGCGCCTATATGCTGGGCACCGTGCTGGCCTCGCTGCCCCAGTCTTACATTGGGCAGTGGGCCGACCGGGTCGGCATCCGCAAGATGCTCTTCCTAATCGTTACACTGTTCAGCCTGGCTTGTGTCTTCATCTCCCAGGTTCGCAGTCTGCCGATGCTCTTTCTGAGCTTCCTCTTCTTGAGGATGCTGGGGCAGGGTTCGCTGGAGTTGCTCTCGGTCAATATGCTGCCGATGTGGTTCCGCCGCACGCTGGGAACCGTCTCCGGGATTAAGAGTGTAGCCGTCAACTTGATGATCGCCGCGGTGCCCGTCGGGGTGCTGGCGCTGATCAGCCAGGTCGGCTGGCGCACAGCCTACATCCTGGCAGGAGTCACGGTATTCGCCATTTTTATGCCAGTGGTTTACTTCTTCTATATCAACCGGCCCGAAGAACTCGGCCAGCAGATCGATGGGGATGACAGCAGTCTAGCAATCCCCCACCACACCCCTGCTGAAGTGCACCCAGAAAACGAGTTCACACTCAAAGAGGCCATGCGCACGCGCGCCTACTGGATCCTGACCCTGGGCTGGTTCGCCTGGGCAGCTACCGCCACGGCCATCACCTTCAACTTGCTGCCCATCTTCACCGCCAAAGGCCTCACCGAGCAGCAAGCCGCTGCCAGCTTCACAGTGTTGATGGTCGCTTCGGCGGTCTTCCAAATCTTTGGCGGGGTGATCGCCGACAGGGTACAACTGCGCTGGATGGCCGTCGGCGCGCTGGGATTATACGGCATGGCTGTAGGAACTCTGATTTACGTTCCGGGTGGATCGGTGGTTTTGGTATACACCCTCATCCTGGGGATGGCGCAGGGATTATTCGGTGGTTTGGGCAACACTGTTTGGGTGCGCTACTTCGGACGTGAACATTTAGGCAAGATCCGCGGCAGTGTCTGGACGGCGGCAGTAGCTGGCAGCAGCATTGGCCCATTCCTGATGGGAGTCTCATACGATCAGAGTGGGAATTTCTTCATCTCATTGCTGGTCATTGCACTGATCTTGTTCGCTCTGTCCATTGCAGGTCTCTGGGCAACCCCGCCTGTGAACGCAGATTAACTTATAATTGAAACCACGTAAAGCATAATTAACTCAGGGTGCAAGTCCGGCGTTCGCTGGTTGAGTAGCGAGTATCACGAGCGTATCACCTGTCCTGAGCTTGTCGAAGTAAAACCAAGAATGCCGCCAAACCGGGTTTCGATACACCCTTCGGCGATAAAATGCCTCGCCTTAGGGCACTCAACCAGTGTTTTGCGCTATTATTGAAAAACTTGCAGATCGGATTAATTAGAAAATACTCTGTCATCGCGAGCAGGGTGCAGCCCGGCGAAGCGATCTCCAACCCAAAAGTAGGAGATTACTTCTGTCGCTTCGCTCCATCGCAATGACATGTATCGGAGAATACATATGTATACCAACAAAGCACTGCGTTACGGCTTGTTCGGATCGTTGTACTTCACCCAGGGTACCATCCTGAGCTATTTCACTGCCCTCAACGCGCTCTATTTCCTTTCGCGCGGCCTGTCGATGACCGATGTGGGCGTCTTCGCTTCCATCGCCCTGATCCCTTTCGTGATCAAGATATTCTTAGGAATGCTGAGCGATAAGGTCAACCTCTTCGGCATGGGTCACCGCAAACCCTACATCCTGCTGGGCTTGTTGGTGCAGATCATCTGTTTAATCCTGGTTTCTTTCGTCGACCCTGCCGAATATTATTGGGGCTTTGTCGCCCTGGCATTTACCCTGCAAATGGGCATGGCGCTTTATGACACATGCACCGATGGTCTGGCTCTCGACACCACGCCCCCAGAAGAAGAGGGGATCATCCAAGGCTTTATGGTGGGTGGGCGCGCCTTGGCTGTGGTGGTGACTGCCTCCGTCGTGGGTTTACTGGCCCAATATGTTTCATGGGCAGCAGTTTTTTGGACGCTGGCCGCCATCACATTGGTACCCATCCCCTTGGTTTTGGGCATCAAAGAAGAACAACGAACCGCAGGTGAAGAATTCGATTGGAGTGCATTCGGTGCCTTCAAACAGAAGACGGTCATCTTTTTAGCCCTGTTGGGATTCCTGTTTTTCTTCATCATTCAGGGTGCCAACCCCTTAGTAAATGCCTTCCTACAAACTGATTTTGGCATCACTTTGAGCATGGCAGGATACTACACCACGGTTTGGGGTGTCGGAGTGGTTTTGGGCGGCGCCTTCGGCGGACGTCTCTATGG
>CAYQQX010000267.1:0-4313 GCA_964419495.1 uncultured Anaerolineales bacterium | reverse complement strand
GAATTAGAAACCATTCAACCCGAAGAAAGTCGCGAAGGCAGCGATGCTGGAGAGGCAGTTGAATCCACCGAGGTTGTCGAAGAACAAGCTCTCGAAGATGCGACCCATGAACCCGGTGCGCGTGTCGAAGAGCAAAGCTTCGAGCAAGCTGAATCGGTAGAGGCAGAACTGACCGATGCCATGGAAACCGCTGAGCCAGTTGAAGCACCGCCCCCGGAAGATGAATCTCCCCCGGAAAGTGATACTGACCCCGAGGATCTTCCTCCAGGCAGCGGTGTCTTAGTGGTGCCTCACGAAACGGCTGAAATGGCTGATCCCCCTGAGAAGCCCGGCCCTGCCGATGTGGCTGAAGTGCCCGAAGGCATCGAATTCCAACTGGCTGAAGAAGATGATGATTCTTCTGAACCTGAAGAGTTTTATGTCGATGAGACTGGAATTCTTCTCGGCGAAGAAGAAGCACCGGAGCTTGATCCAAGGCCAATATTTAACGAGGCAGCTTCCCCAGATGAAGTTCTCGAAACGCTGTCTGAGGAGCAGAGAACTGCCCTTGATGGATTGGATCCTGAAGATAAGGAAGCCTTGCTGCGCGTGATTGGAAGCTCACAGCAGGTTCTCCCAGATCAGGTCCCCGGCCATTCTGGAGGGTTGATTTACTAACTGATGTTTTGGCATCAGCCTGAATTAGGGTAGCAAGCTAATTTACCCAACTTGGGTAGGCTTGCTACCCAGGTAGCAATCATGAACTCGTTGAATGGGTTTACCTGGATAGATTTTCAAGCACTGCGCCGCCTGCCGCGCGCTACGATGGGCATATTCGTTTCATCTTATTGTCCCGTAGGATGCCGGCATTGCGCGGTTTCAGCCTCTTTAGACATGCCAAATTTGTCTTCAGAAACGCTGATTCGTGCGGCTGAAGAAATGTCCCGGCTGCCAGAATTGAAGGCAGCGGCCATTACTGGCGGCGAGCCATTTGCAGAGTTCGAATTACTAAACTCTCTGGTAAATCTGTTTAACAAGGCCGATAAACGTGTTGTCATTTACACTTCTGGATATTGGGGAAAACCTAAAGATCTCCGAAAGGCCGAGTTGGTGCTCCAGTTGGTGGATGGATTGGTTCTTGGCGTTGACCTTTACCATCGCGCTTACATCCCCGATGAAGATCTGATCAACGCATTGCGAGCCGCGAGAGAGAGTGGGGTGTGGATTACCGCGCAGGTGATCCGTGGTGTCGATGGGGGTGCTCACCTGGCCTATGCTCATGAACTTTTAGAAAAGGCTTATGGATCAGAATGGGAAAACCAGGCAACGATAGAGGAAATGCCGCCGCTTCCCAGTGGTCGGGCTGAGCAAATTCAATCATTTGACCTGGTTAGGGGCGCGTTCGGGGAACGTTGCTTCAGCATTAATGGCCCGACGCTCTTGCGCAACGGCACCCTGGCTGCATGCTGCAATGAAGACATTGTTCTGCATAAAGGCCCAGACCAACTCAGGGTACAGGATCAAGGGGGGCTTCGCCAATCTCTGGAAGCACTTGAACGTCAACCTATCGTACGTTATCTGCAAGAGATTCCTCCATCCATTCTCCTGTCTCTAGCAGCACAGAGTCTCGAGTCAGATCTTGGTGATCAACCTCGGCGAATGTGCCAGGCTTGTTGGGATTTCATCGAGCTCTATTCTCAAATGAATGCTTCGCAGAGGGAAAGATTTGAGAAATTAGCCAACGCGTACTATGAAATCACCAGTCGCCCTTTCGATGGGGAACTCAGTAATTCTCATTTGGATAAAAGCAAGCAGGTGAGCCATGTATAACGTGTTCTTGCTCAGTGCCTGCAACCTTCGCTGTGACTACTGCTTCGCTGATGAGGTTATGGAGCGCGGGACAGCGCAAAAGAACGGATCCATAGGTCCTGTTCAATCAATCAGCCTAGAAGACTTTGGTAAAACTCTGGATTTCTTAGAGGCCAGCGGGGTATCGATTGTTTCATTGGTAGGTGGAGAACCAACATTGCATCCCGATTTCACCTCGATTGTCCAATTGAGCTTGGAGAGAGGTTTTACGGTTAGCATAAAAAGCAATGCCACCTGGCATGAGAAGATTGGAGAGAGAATTCAAGAGCTACCTGACGATGGTATTCACTTCTTATTGAATATCAATCACCCTTCAGCCTTAGGCGCCCGCAACTGGCAAAGGATTGTCCAAAATGTCAATCAACTGACCGGGGTGAATGTCGATTTTCAATTCAATATCGATCGAATCGATTTTGATTACGAATATATTTTAGAATTAGCCCGAGATGTAAAACCGGGCAAGATTGTTTGGTCTCTCAGTAATTTAGTCATCGGGGAAGGAAGCGTTTCGCTTACAGATCCAATTGCTATACAAGAGCTGTACTCGAAGAGGATTCTGGCTTTCATCATCGAAGCTGGGAAATTAGGTGTTAAAACTGTTGGGGTGCACGGCATTACGCCTTGCATGTTCTCGGATGAAGATTATGCTGAACTGCTTGCCAATGGCGGAAACCTTGAGTCAACCTGTCAACCTGTATTTGATATCCTCCCGGATTTATCTGTCTTATATTGTTTCCCAATGAGCAATTTTTGGGAGAAGAAATTTATCCACGATTTTCAGACTATTCAAGAATTAAATTTGGAATTCCAAGGCTCTTTGGCGTTTATGCGAAGTGATCTATACCCAAGGGACAAATGTAGCGAATGTGATCATTTTCTTACTCAAACTTGTTATGGAGGCTGTATAGCTCGGCACCTGGATGGGTATGAAATCCAAGCGAACGATCAAGAATTCTTCGATCGTGTTCCCCTGGTTGCGCAGAGATACCAGCTTGAGAGAGCATCATCCAATGGACAGTCTGGCGATGAATACTATCTTTTGGATACGCGAACTGAGGCGCGCTATCCCATGGATCCACTGCTCTCTGCATTGATGATAGCTGTTGACGGGCAGAGATCATTCCGCGATTTGTATAGTGATGTGTTTCCAAAATTGGAAAACAATACAGGCGTTGAAAGTATATTCCAAGAAATCGCCGAGCAACTGATCAAACGCGGTGTGCTGATCCTGAAACCACATCGCAATGCCCATCGATCTGAAGATATCATGGAAGCCGCAGTGTGAAATATGGATATTCGCGATTTACTCCAACAATCTGATCTCAGGCATCTCCGATTTGGTTTTTACAAATTGGTCTATATCCGCCCGACCCAGTTCTGCCCTGCCAGTTGCCGACACTGTTCAGCCAGATCAAGCCCTGGCACTCAGCATACAGCGGTAGTTGAAAAGCTGGAGAAATGGGTTTCTTCAGTCACATCAATACCTGGCTTAGAGTGGATCGGTGTTGAAGGTGGAGAACCTTTTGCTGCCCCTGCTCAATTAGATACCATTTTACGAATTGCTCAAGAGCAGGGTGTACAAAGGTCTGTGCTGACCAATGCCTATTGGGCCAAAGACGAACGCCGGGCAAGGAATGTATTAGGCAAGTACCCCAAAATTAATTTTCTCATCATTAGTTCCGACGAATTCCATGATGAATTCATTTCTCTTTCCAGAGTTGTGGCAGCTTTGCGTGCTGCTCAAGGAATGGTTGATCGATTAGGGGTGCAGATGTGTGTTGGCCCGGGGTATCCGGCTTTTCGCGAGAAATTTGACCAAATGGTTGATGATGATCTGCTCGAAGAGATTGAAATTATTGAAACGCCACTGCAATATATAGGCCGGGCTGCAGAAACCCAAATCATGGAGCGGCCAGATGCTGTAAACACATTACCCGACTCGATCTGCCAATTCTTGGGGACTCCAGTTCTGAGAGAGGATGGCACTCTGGTTGCCTGTTGTCAGCAGGACGCAGTGTTAGACAGTCAGCCGAATTTATACCAGCTTGGCAATTTGGATCAAAACGACGCGCAAGAACTGCTTTCAATAGTTGATGAGGACATCTATTTCCAAACCCTGAGAGTTTTTGGCCCCAAGAAAATTGCCGTCTCGGCAATAGAATCTGGTTGGGATTGGGAACCCAAAGCATATCAACGAGGCAATATGTGTGAATTGTGCATGCATTTGGCGAGCAATCAGCAGGTTGTAGATAGATTTCGAGGAGAATTTGATACCCTCGAATATCGCAAAGCGCTTGCTCTGGGACGTTCGATTCTCTTTGATGAGCAAATGACAGAAGATGTTCTGGAACCTGCGTTGGTATGAGGGAAATGACACTATGTTACTTTTTGTGCTTTTTCTTCGACTAATGGGTGACTCTACTGCAGTAACTCAGGCAAAACAGAAGCGTTGAGCAACAAAAAAG
>CAYQQX010000266.1:0-4321 GCA_964419495.1 uncultured Anaerolineales bacterium | reverse complement strand
TTAGGTAATAAAGAATCGGGCTATAGCCAGGACGATCAGGAAGCTATTGAAGCCTTATCTGTGGCCTTTATAGAAGCATTGATGCGTAAACGGGCAGAGCAAGCGTTGCGCAAGAACGAGAAACTCTATAGAGCTTTATTCGAACACTCCAATGATGCAATATTTTTACTCGGGGGAGACGGAGTACACATTTCGGCAAATCTCAAGGCTGCAAAATTACTCGGTTATGATAGAGAAGAATTAATTGGAATGACGACCAAAGACATCGTCGCGCCAAGAGAGTATCCAGACGCGAAATCCAAACTCGATGTATTGTTATCCGGGCAATCATTGCCTCTCTATGAACGAGTTTTCCACACAAAAGACGGATTTGATATCCCTGTTGAAATCAACGCAACTTTAATCAAGGATAGTCGAGGCGATGCGACATATATTCAGAGCATCGCCCGTAATATCACCAAGCGCAAGCAGGCGGAGGAGCGCATTCAACAGCAGGTACAACGTCTCACTGCACTGCGCACCATTGATCAGGCTATCATTGGCAGTATTGATCTACACCTTACCCTGGACATTCTGCTAAAAGAGATAACAGAACAATTAGGTATCGATGCTGCTTGTGTGCTGTTATACAACCCCAACATGCAATCCCTGGAATACGCTAACGGGTGTGGTTTCCGAACCAGCGCGCTTCAATACACTAATCTGCGCTTGGGGGAGGGCTACGCTGGAAAGGTTGCTTTGGAACGGCGATCAATCCATATCGACAATATTGTGGAGGATGAAAACGGCCTAAAAAGCGCTCCGCTGCTTGCAGATGAGCGCTTCGTGACCTACTACGGGGTGCCGCTAATCGCGAAAGGAAAGATCAAAGGGGTGCTGGAAATTTTCCACCGGGCTTCCCTTGATGTGACCTCGGAATGGCTAGAGTTCTTGGATATGCTGGCCGGACAGGCGGCAATTGCTATTGAAAACACTGAGCTGTTCGATAACCTGCAAAAAGCAAATTTCGAATTGACCCTGGCTTACGACAACACCTTGGAAGGCTGGTCTCGTGCCCTGGAACTGCGCGACATGGAGACCATGGGCCACAGCCAGCGCGTCACCGATATGACCATGCGTCTGGCGCGTGCATTGGATGTGAGTGAAAATAAATTAATACACATCCGCCGGGGTGCGCTGCTGCATGACATCGGTAAAATGGGAATTCCAGATAGCATCCTGCACAAACAAGGCAAGTTGACAGACGAGGAATGGGAGATCATGCGCAAGCATCCCGTCTATGCTCAACGTTTTCTCTCCCAAATTGATTATCTACGTCCAGCACTAGAAATTCCCTATTGCCATCATGAGAAATGGGATGGTACGGGATACCCTCAGGGATTGAGTGGTGAGCAGATCCCCCTGGCGGCGCGTATCTTTGCCGTTGTCGATGTTTGGGATGCGCTCAATTCAGATCGGCCCTACCGTGAAGCCTGGTCGCAGGAAAAGGTGTTGAATTACATTCAAGAGCAGGCTGGAAAGCATTTTGATCTACAGGTTGTAGAGAAATTTTTCAATTTGCTGTCATAGACAAACGAATGGTAAATATGTAGACTCCTGAAAGGAAACAGAGTTTTGATGCTTTTAGGATCTCAGTTGAAAATGTGAAGATGTCAATAATAATTTCGAGGAGTCGCCTTACCAAGTACCTATAATTTGCTCGTGTAACCAAATATTTTTGACATCATGAAAAAATAGCAAACATATTAAACATTGAGTTCACTGGGTTATAGAAAAGGCCGATATTTCAGTCCTTGTATTGTTCAGCCAAAACTGCTAATCTGTTCTCAGTAAACATATCTGCTGTCAGAGGGGAATAAGTTTACCGAAATTTGGGGGTTATGAATTACGTTGAACCGATCCGCGATCGAAAGAAAATTGCACAAATTAAAAACCTTTTGCGGGGTCAAAGACGCTATCGAGACCATTACATTGGTGATGGTGGGAAAGCTCGCATCATTCTCTCTGCATTGGTATCGCCTGCCTCCATCATGGACAATACCCCTTTGCTTGACCTGGTCGACTGGACATGTTCTCGGTAGCAGTTAGAGCCCGAGATTGCTGTCGGTGATACTAAGTATGGCACAGTTCCAAACATTGTTGGGTTAGAAGAACGAGGCATCAAAGCTTATTTACCAACCCCTGATTTGAGCAAGCGATCTGAATACTATTCATCATACCAATTTCAATATGATGTTGAGAATGACCAATACTTCTGTCCTCAAAATCATGTCTTGCCTCTATGGTCACGACGTAAGAGTGAAGAGAAATATATTTATCGAGCGGAAGCAAAAGCCCTTCCCGGCGATGAATCACTGGGCTACAACAACGCCCGATTACCGACGTCGAAGACGGGCCTGCGGCCGGCACGCCGTTAGCGATCGGGCTTGCAAACGACGCAGCCTAACCGGATTCATTCGGTGTGGTTTTGTAGCCCTGGAATTCATTCCGGGGCGGTTTTTGCTTGTGGAGGGGGAATTACCCAACTTCTGTGTTGATTTCTCCAATTATCACAAAATAGTGTGACAGACTATTGACAATGCTATGCATTATGGTAAACTAATCACGCATTTATGATAAATATAGTCTAAAATATTGGATATGTCCTAAATACGGTGGGGCTACGGCAAGGGTGGCGCCTCGCGCAGGATAATCCAATTCTCGTATTGACTTCAAATATACCAACGCTAGGAGCACCTATGACTGAGGAAACTGTAGATTCAAGAATGCCGGTAAATCGCCGAGAATTCTTAAATCTGGCCTGGTTGGCAACGCTGGGTTTTTTCTTTGTTGATATCGCCGGGGTGACATATTTCTTTGCTATGCCTCGCTTTCGGGAGGGGGAGTTTGGCGGCCTTTTCACGATTGGGAAGCTCTCAGAACTGCCTGCAATCGGTTCTGCCCCTGTCAATTTTCCGAAAGTAAAACTCTGGTTGGCCAATACCGAAGGGGGAATCAAGGCCATATATAAAGTCTGTACTCATTTGGGGTGTCTGTATAACTGGAGCGATCAAGAAGTCAAATTCATCTGCCCGTGCCATGGATCGCAGTTTGAGTCTGATGGATCTTTCATCCAGGGACCTGCGCCTAGAGATTTAGATGTTTTTGTGGTTCAGGCCGTTGATCCAGATTCCGGAGAGGTGGTTGCTGAAACCCCCGCGGATGGTTCTGCTCTCAATGTCCCAGAAGGCAAGGATTATCTTATTCGTGTAGATACAGGCGCCAAGATCGCCGGCCAGCCGCATTCCTAAGAGGGATCCAATGCTCAAATCATTAAATTTCAGCGAAATGTTTGAAAACGCCAAAACGGCCATAGATAACCGCGTGCGCATCATCACCGCCGGTCTCAGCATCGATGAACTGCGCGCTCTGCTGCGCGGTGATCCCCCTACAGAAAAACCCAATCCGCGCTACAAGGTGCATGTCACCAGCTTCATGTTCCACATCCGCCCCAAGTTCTACCAACGGGCGAGCACTATTTTTACGCACACCTGGCGCTTGGGTTTCTTTACAGTGTTTTTCCTGGCGATAGAGATTGTTACCGGGTTGATCTTGATGATCTTTTATACGCCTTCGCCGGATGAAGCTTATAATTCGATCCTTAACTTAATGAGCAATGTGCCCTTCGGCAAGTTGATGCGCGATCTCCACAGACTCGGCGCTGAAGGTATGGTCATCTTTACCATACTGCACATGCTGCGCACTTTCCTAACCGGTTCTTACAAGAAAGAACGCTCTTTCACCTGGCTGACCGGCGTTGTGTTGCTGCTGGTCACTTTGGGCTTGAGTTTTACAGGATATTTGCTGCCTTGGGATCAGCTTGCATATTGGGCGGTGACCATCGGTACCAGTATGGCAGAGGCAGCCCCTCTATTTGGTAATGAAGTCAATCTGCTTTTGCGCGGCGCCCCAGATATCGGCGCCGGTGGATTGCTGCGCTTCTATCTGTTGCATATTGTCCTTCTGCCCGGGATCGTGGTCTGGATGCTCAGCATCCATTATTACAAAGTGGCTCGCGAGCACAGTATTTCCATGCCGGCAAAGTACGAGCGTGAAAACTTACCTAAAGAAGTGACCAAAGAAGCCAAACAGCGGTTGGATCTATTGCCTGATTTGCTCACGCACGAGGTTTTCCTCACCAGCCTGGGTCTTTTCATAACAATTTTGCTGACGGCGTTTTTCTACGAGGCGCCATTAGAGAATATCGCCAACCCTCAGCAAACTCCCCTGGATACCAAAGCTCCCTGGTATTTCTGGTGGCTGCAAGGCATGCTCAAGTTAG
>CAYQQX010000265.1:1637-4405 GCA_964419495.1 uncultured Anaerolineales bacterium | reverse complement strand
GGGCCTCGAAAGGGGGCCTCGATAGGGATTTCTCTCAATGCCTGGCCTAAGAATGCGTATACATTTTTCATCTCTTTGTCGAGAATGCCTTGGCTGACACCTCCAGCATAACTCATCCCCCAAATAGGAACCCCTGAATAATAGACGATTTCCTGGCCGGTGAAATAGGCCATGCCGAAATAGACATCCCTATAAAGCAAAGATCCCTGCCGAAACTCATATTGTACCGACCCATCCAGTAACGGATCCACGCGTTTGCTGTTCTCAGTCGCCGCATAGGTGCTCTTTTTGGCTTTGATCAGGAATGAGACAAAATCTTTTTGGGGGATGGGAAGCATTTCGAGACCCAAGAATTATGGCGAAGATGCAGCCGGCAATCCGGCCACAGGTTCAGCGGCATGTACTGCATTCAAAACTGCCTGGGCGAAAATTTCTGCACCAAATGCGCCGACAATGTTGACATCCGCCTTTTTCTTGCCCGTGGCCAGGGCGAAGATTGTGTCACCATCGACCATGGTGTGTGCCGGGCGGATCGTACGCGCCAGCCCGTCGTGCGCCATTTGAGCAACTTTATTGGCACCCTCTTTGTTTAGCTGGGCGTTGGTTGCCACGACCCCGATGACCGTATTGCCCCGACTGGCGAAACCCAATACTGTGCGTCCGACCAGAGATTTCATCACCTGCAGTGTGTCTGCAAAATAGCCCTCGGCACCGATGTGCAGCGGCCCAACATCGGCCGCCCGCGCTCCAGCGATAACCGCTCCATTTCTAGGATCAATTACATCACCGAATGCGTTGACTGCCACAATGGCACCCACGATCACGCCTCCGCCGATATCCATGCTGGCTGTACCGATGCCCGCTTTCATGGCTTGCTTTGGCCCCAAAATTTTACCTACGGTTGCCCCAGTTCCCGCTCCAATGTTGCCTTGCATGGGTGGATCGGGACTGGCATTTAGACAAGCCTGGTAGCCCATATCGGGTCCGGGACGCACTTCGGAGCGACCGATGCCTAAGTCGAATAGGATTGCGGTTGGAACGATAGGTACGCGGGCAACCCGGACATCGAGACCTATTCCTTGTTCTTCTAGGTATTTCATTGCCCCGGAGGCAGAATCCAACCCAAAGGCAGAACCACCCGCGAGCATGATGGCATGCGCTTTTTTTACTACGTGAAGTGGACGTAGTGCGTCGACCTGACGCGCGCTTACTCCACCCCCGCGCTGATCCACGCCCCCAACCGCCCCATCGGGGCACAAGATTACCGTGCAGCCAGTTAGCGCTTCCATATCCTGGGCATGCCCAACCTGGATCCCTGGGATGTCGGTGATGGCGTTGTTGAGTTTCATTTGATGCTCCAAAACCCTAATGGTCTACTAAGACCTTTAGGGTTTGTTTAAAATTGAAATTATCCGCTCCACAATTTCCGCGGCGACATCGGCTTTGCTCATCAGCGGCAGTTCTTCTTTTTTGCCGTCAGCATGCAGCAACGTGATGCGATTTGTGTCAACAGCGAAACCAGCATCCGTGGCGCTAATATCGTTGGCTGCGATGAGATCGAGTTTTTTTGATTTAAGTTTGTCCTTGGCGTTATTCAGCAAATCTTGAGTTTCAGCTGCAAAACCGACGACCACCTTCGGATATCCAAGATCTTTTCGCTGCACAGCGACGGCTTTGAGAATGTCGGGTGTGCCAGCTAATTCCATGCTTGGGATACCGCCGGATTTCTTGATCTTGTGATCGTTATATTTTGCAGGCCGAAAATCAACCACTGCTGCGGACATAATTAAGGCATCTGCTTTTTTGCAAGCCTCCAATGTTGCATTTTTCATCTCTTCGGCGGTGCGAACAGAAATGTGCGTTGCACCGATTGGTGCGTTCAGATGATTTGGTCCGGCGATCAATGTCACTTGCGCGCCTGCTTCAAGCGCAGCTTGCGCCAGAGCAAATCCTTGCCGGCCAGTAGATCGATTGCTCAAATAACGCACCGGATCGAGGGGCTCTTGGGTTGCTCCAGCTGTCACTACTACATGCTGATCTTTGAGTACGCCTCCCAGCGAGAGCTGAAAAAGCACATGGCCCAGAATCTCCACAGGTTCCGTCATGCGTCCCTTTGAAACTAATCCTGAAGCCAAATGACCTTCTTCCGGCCCGATGAAAACAATGCCGCGCGCTGATAGAATGCGCAGGTTTTCTTGGGTAGCAGCATGGCTGAACATGCCCGCATCCATGGCAGGAGCCATCAGAATCGGCGCACTGTCTGGTTCGGTTCCCACGGCCAGGGCGGTCAG
Organism: uncultured Anaerolineales bacterium; assembly: GCA_964419495.1. Classification (GTDB taxonomy): domain Bacteria; phylum Chloroflexota; class Anaerolineae; order Anaerolineales; family UBA11858; genus NIOZ-UU35. The sequence goes on along the minus strand of CAYQQX010000265.1, from coordinate 2,114 downwards.
ACTGAGTAGATCGTCCGCGCTGCCATGGGCAAGCTTGAACATGGTCTGAGCTGTGGCAGGGGCAATCAGCAGCAGGTCGGCTTCGTGCGCCAGGCCAACGTGCAAAACGTGCGCCTGGGCACCCCATAGATCGGCATCTGTATACGCTGGCTGTCCTGTGACAGATTGGAATGTCAAAGGAGAGATGAATTCAGATGCCGCTTTCGTGAGAATGGTTTTTACTTGCGCTCCACTCTGCGCCAGTTTGCTGGCTAGGTCAGCGGCTTTATAAGCTGCGATGCTGCCCGTTACACCGAGTAATATTTTTTTATTTGCAAATGTAGATTTGATCATCATGATTTATTTGTTGTCGAATAAAATTTGATACCCTAATTGTACTTGATTTGAATGTCGATATTTCTTTCTTTAGGTGATTGTATGAACAACATTTTCCGGATAACCAAAATGTTTGTCGCTCTGAACGTGCCAAAGGCAGGC
>CAYQQX010000265.1:0-1537 GCA_964419495.1 uncultured Anaerolineales bacterium | reverse complement strand
TTTTTTAGAGATTCTTCTACCCTTTGGGCATCAGAATGACAGCGGAGAAATAATGCCGAATATAGCGCGAGCTGCACTCTGAGGTGAGATAATCTGCCCCCTCCAGGAAAAATAATGACCTCCAAAAATATCCATGCGCTTACAGATACCGATAATTACAATCAGCTGTAATTCAACGTAGTAATGCAAAACTGGTCGACCGCATGGTGCCGTATTTGTCAGCCTTAGAACGGCAAATCAGACCCCCTGTCGGGCAATCTTTGTTCGCTGTGATTGCAAAATCCGTCGAAGGGGACTAGAACGACCCATCCAGATCATCGGCATCATTATAGTAATATTCCAGGCTGCTATTTTGTTCTTGTTGCTGCCGGCTTAGATCAAGCTCAGACCATCGATAGCATTTACATGGTAGGCCATCGAGGCAATTCTGACAGCAAAAATGGTGCCCTTCGCTCATTAGCGCCACCCAGGTAATCTCTTCCCCACATCCATCACACCAGATAGTATCCTTTATTCGGGACATAACATACCTCCATATTTTTGGGGAGAATCATTTGACGATCAAAACCGAACAACCTGCATAATGGACCAATTTTCGAGATAGGCTGCCCAGCAACCAACTTTGCACTTGCCCAAGGCCGCGAGATCCCGCAATGATCAAGTCAATCTTATGCCCCTTGGTATATTCAATGATCTGAGTTGCCGCGTCGCCTCGTTCTAAAACTGGCGTTGATTCCAGACCAAATTCGCGCAGGTGGTGCTGGGTTTGCTCCAGTAATTCCTGGCCAAATTTGCCATCGGCTTCCGCCTGTTCTTGCAAGCGCTCTTCGATATTGTCAATGGGGATTGGAGGCGTGACGTCCATGCCCGTGGGCCAGGCCTGAGTGATGTAGTCCACCTGATAGATGGGGGGCATGACATGCATTAGGTGAAGCGCATGCTTCTTTGGCAGGGGAAAGGTTGCCAGATACTGCACCGCTTGTTGACTGTGCTCAGATCCATCTACGATCAACAACACGCGCTTTATGCCTGTATATGGGGCCCGGACGATCAGAACCGGGCAGCATGAATATTCCACGACCTGTTGAGCAACACCACCCAACAAAATTCCTAAAGTGCTACGCAAACCCTTCGCACCGAGGACAGTTAGTTGTGGCTGGATTTGGTCTGCTCGTAGATTGATGATCTCTGCCGGATAACCCGCGATCACCTCTGTCTGCACTCTTGCTTGATTGCCCTCGAGAAGAGTTTTAGTGCCCTCGAGCATTTTCTCAAATGATGGGGAGAACTGCGCATGACGCGGCACCATTACTGATATAGCAGTGATCTCCGTTTCATGAGATAGAGGAAGATCTGCAACAAGTTGAACAGCTGCCTTGGAATGATCTGAGCCATCGACAGCCAGCAGAATATTGTGGGGAGATTTCGATTCAGCTTTCATCTAACACATCCTATTAATCAGCAATGCCTGACAGATGGTGACTCCATCAGGCCAGGCATTGTGAAATGCAACTGCTGTAATGAATGCGTGCCCAGC
>CAYQQX010000264.1:0-4461 GCA_964419495.1 uncultured Anaerolineales bacterium | reverse complement strand
CAATTATGACACTCTATATTCGTAAATTTTGCATATGCTAGTGCAGGAGCTGGACCAATGTTAGATAAAAGTTTCCAGCTAGGAGGTTCCCATTTCCCAGGGGAATTATACAACAATTTTCTTGGGTTCATTCCTGAAATCCAATAAAGTCAATTTCAAAATACACATTTTTTGGTATCAATGATATAAAGATCATTTCGAAGTTAGTCATAGAATTTGGCGCTATGTTGACCCCCCTGAAGGCGCCGGGCTGGGAGGCATATTGGCTCAGCTGGGCCTTTCCTAAACTAATTTTTCTCGAGTAAAATCAAAGATGCTGCACTGACAATTTCCTTGTGCCATCTTTTTAATTGATAAAATATTCTGGCGGCCTTAGCTAAATTATTGAAATATAAGAGGATCCAATGATCAATTCAAAAATATTTTTGTTCCCCAAATTTGTTGCATTTGGGCTTTTATCCAGCGCTTGTCTTAGTTCTATACAAGATGAGGATCATTCCCCCGAAAGTGCTCCCCTTTTTAGTTATTCGGGGAGTTCTGGCCCAGAACATTGGGCCGATTTAGATCCTGCGTTTGAGGCTTGTGGAAGCGGGGAATCTCAATCTCCGATCAACATCGAGAATGTGAAGGAAGTCGATTTGCCAAATATCGAATTCAATTACTTGCCTTCGATGATTAGCCTTGTCAATAATGGGCATACGGTGCTGGCAAAGTTAGACCAGGGTAGCTACTTAGAAGTAGATGGGGAAAAATATGAACTCCTTCAATTCCATTTCCATGCTCCCAGCGAACATGAAATTAATGGCCAGTCGTTTCCGGTAGAACTGCACTTTGTACACAAGAATGAGGCTGGCCATTTAGCCGTTGTCGGAATCATGTTGGTAGAAGGAACTACCAATGCTTCTCTAAGACCAATATTGGAAAATATTCCTGTTGAAGCTGGTAGAGAGGCCGCATTAGAAAACCTAATCAATGCCAGCGATTTGCTGCCCATAGAACAGACAACTTATCGGTATAGTGGGTCTCTAACGACTCCACCTTGCACTGAGGGTGTGAGCTGGTTTGTAATGGTCAACCCTGTGGAAATTTCTCAGGAACAGATCACGGCATTTGAGCAGGTTTACAGCAGGACCAATCGCCCTCTTCAACCACTCAATAATCGCCAGGTAGTGACTGATAGCACCCCATAAATTGATTTTGTCAAACCGCCTGCGCAGCGGCTTAGAAAACCATCAAAAATTTGTGTTCAAGCAATTTTCCAGATATAATCATCAGAGGAGGTAGTCTGCAGCCTAATCTGCAATTGGATTGGAAATGGAACCACATTCGTGTCTGAAGATTCAAAATTCCCCGCCGCCTTGCCGATCATTGATAGCTCTAAAGTATTTTCCCTTGATGGTCCAGTGACGAAGATTGGGCGCTCAGATGTGAATGACTTGATTCTGACCAGTATTCATGTTTCTCGCAAGCATGCTGAAATCCGTTTCAATAAGGGGAAATTTGAAATTCATGATCTCGGCTCCAAGAGTGGGACCTGGGTAAATGGAGAAATAATTAAAAGCAAAGCCTTATCGAAGGGAGATGTGATCACGCTGGCCGATACGCACTTGGTATTTGGCGAAGATGATTTCCCTGAGGCAGAAACGCCATCGCAATATGAGCGGCCCGATCAGGGAAGACAACCCTATCGGGAAACAAACACGCTCCCCTATATAACTGATGATAAAGGGACAAAGCATAGGTCAAGCATATGATCTTGGAAATTTGGCTTCCCCTTGTTTTGATCGTTTTGTCGACAATATTTTTGGTCGTATCGGGGATAAAGCGTCAGCCGGGGATCGGCATTATACTAACCGTTATACTGATTGGCATAGCCATCTGGCAGCGCGAAACCAGCCTTGCTGCCATGGGATTCAGCGTCCCGGAGAATTGGTTGAGTACAATTATGTGGGGCCTTTTGATTGGGAGCGCGTTATCTTTATTTTCGATTATTTTCGTCGAGCCATTGGTTGAGAGATGGACGGGTGTACCTCACGATATTCAGGTTGTCGAAAGTGTGCGGGGAAATCTGAAAGCGTTATTGACCTGGTTAGTGGTTGTGTGGGTGCTGGTGGCTTTCTTAGAAGAGACCTTGTACCGGGGTTTCTTGATGACAGAGATCATCAAAATCATCGGGGATGGGAATTTGGCCATTGTCTTCAATATTTTGCTTACTTCGGTGATCTTTGGCTTATCGCATTCTTATCAGGGAAAAAGTGGCGCCTGGAGTACGGGCATTTTCGGCGCGTTGATCGCGGTGGTTTTTGTTTGGGATGATTTCAATATCTGGTTACCCATATTTGTGCACGGGTGTATCGATACGGTTGCTTTGGTGTTAATCAGCAGGGGGCTTGATGAGCGCTTGAAAAATTTGATTTGGAAATCAGCGTAATAATATGCGGGTTCGCAAAGCCAGGGTTCAATATGCTGCTGCAATTGCTCGGGTGCATGGATTTGAGAAAATTGGTTAAATACATCCTCGTGGGGTTGATTTTTGCCACAGTTATAGAGGTCATCAATATGGGCATCCTTCTAGGGAATTGGAAGGGATTGGTCGCCACGCTGCTAGTAGGGTATTCAATTTTCATTGCAATCGGATTCTTTCTCCAAAAACGGTTTGGGGAGACTGTGATTAAGCTAATTGCAGTGTATATCGTTATGGGGCTCATCGGACTATTCCTCACAGAATGGGTTCTGAGGTACAACCGATTAAAAGAAGGTTCACGTGGTTTTATGTTTCCTACTGTAAAATAATCAGGGCCATGGAGGTTTAATGAGTACGGAAGAACAAGCAGCAATCGGCGATGCAATTATGCGCTTTTACCATGACGGCCATGCGCTGTATGATCCAGGGCTCTATCATCAAATTCTACATCCTGATTGGAAATTCTTTCTCATCGAAGATGGGAAACTGCGAATTGTAGATAGAGATGAATTTTGCCAGTGGTATCACCCTGACAACATCAGGCCAGAATTGGAATGGGAAACCCATATTGATACCATCGATGTCACAGGTGATCTTGCGGCCGTGAAGCTCAGTATTGAACATCAGTATATTAAATATGTCGATTATCTGAACCTGATGAAAATCGACAGTAAATGGTGGATCGTGCATAAGCTTTCCCATGAAATTCAGAAATGATGTGATATCCTATTTCTCATGTATCGAAACCCACCGGGCTACGCAACAAACGTTCGATGCAAAAAAATGAGATTGGGAGAAACTTGAATTCAGTAATTAATGTTACGCAACCTAAAGAGAATCTCCCTGGAATAGGGGGTGGGGGCGGAGCCCCCACCCCCTATTCCAGGGAAACCTCGCTACCTGCGCCTAACATTAGTTAAGTAAGAAATTCATAGCTCTGCTCGTCTGAGAAAGTCAGAATATAATTTCAAATCTTAAGAGGATTGCCATGGCAGAGTCAAAAAGCAAAACTCAACGATGCCAGTGTGGCAGATTTCTTGAATAGTGTTGAAAATGAGAAGAAACGTCAGGACAGCTTCAAAATCTTGGAGTTGATGAAGGAAGTAACTGGCGAAGAACCCAAAATGTGGGGGACAAGCATTGTCGGTTTTGGCAGTTATCACTATAAATTTGCCAGCGGTCACCAAGGTGAATAGATGGCCACCGGATTTTCTTCGCGCAAGCAAAATCTGACCCTATATATTATGGATGGGTTTGAACACTATGACGATTTGCTTGGAAAGTTAGGCAAACACTCGACTGGGAAATCCTGCCTTTACGTGAAAAAGACTGAAGATATCGACATGGATGAGATGCGCAAATTGGTCAAATTATCGACGGAACATGTTGCTAAAACAAACCCTTGTGAAGTAGTAATGTCCATTCTTTCAGTCTGAAGGTCACCTTGTCACCCAGATTCAAGCGCGCTATAATCCTCGTGCTTGGGCCGCATCTAAACTGAAATTCTCCTAAAAATGTGTGGTTAATTGCGAGTTGCACTTTCTGATTGAGAAAATAAATGTTTGGATGCTACTTGCAAGAAAGAATAACGAGGTAGTTTTTTTATGCCAATTTATACGTATCGGTGTGAAAATTGCGGCGTCCAGTTCGAACGGCGTCAGAAATTTTCCGACGACCCCTTATCTGTGTGCCCTGAATGCGAGAAAGAAGCTTTGCGAAAAGTATATCTTCCCGTGGGTATTGTGTTTAAGGGATCAGGTTTCTATTCGACTGATAATAAATCTTCTTCGAAGGTTTTACCGCCCAAATCTGAGGACGGTGAAAAATCAGCCAAAAAAGAGAAGAAGGACGACGGCAAGAAAGAAAAATCCAAAGCCAAGGAAAAGTAATCTTCAAAGTAGATTAAAAACGCTCCCGGATGGGAGCGTTTTTTTTAGTATCTAAAGACCTAACCCGGACGAGCCGGAACCAAAAAGGACAAAAGGAAAGAGAGAAAG
>CAYQQX010000263.1:2122-4462 GCA_964419495.1 uncultured Anaerolineales bacterium | reverse complement strand
CGAGGCAAGAAAAATGGAAAAGTCTTCAAAATATCTCCTGAGCAAGATAAACGCCAGTGTTAACGCAGTCGAAAGTGATAAAAATTCTATTGACCATATACCCCAAATAGAGCCGTCACTTATCCACAAACCAATTGCGTTTAGGATATGAATTAGAGGAGGCTTATGATCCCATACATCCACATAAATAGCTTTTCCAAGTAACAACTGTGATCCAGCATAAAGGAAAAATCCTGGATCTCTGGGTTGGGTTTGCTTGATAAAAGGCGATACAGAAAAGAGAGACGCAAAGACTAGTAATACTTGTAGCCCCAGATATATTCTATGTTTTTGCTTCATGATTTGAGTGCCCCCGGAACTTGAAAATGATATGATGGTTAGACAATACGGGTGTCAGATCTTTAACGACAGATTATACACGGACATTCGACTGACCGTAGTACATCATTTACCGAACTTCCAATGACTAATTCCAATATTGGAGAGTGACTGTATCCGCCCATGATCAATAAATCAAAGTTGCCACTATGCGTTGTGTCAATTATTGTATTGGGAATATTGCCGTAACGGATATGGATATCGCCGATGATCCTGTGCGTATTTAAATACCAGCGAGCGCGGGCGATGGCAGTTTTAGGAAATGTATCTCCCTCGAGGATAATCAAAATCGTAAGGGGGAGTTGCCACTTTCCAGCCAGGTATGCTGCAATGAATAATGCCTCATCAGCTTTCGGACTACCATCATATGCCAGGAGAAGTTTATTAAGTGATGGTTGGAACTCAGGCACTACCAACATCGGACGCGGGCAACGCTGCACCAAACGGTGGAAGCCCGATGCTAAGCGATTGAGTGAATCCTCACCAGGGGGATGGGCCAGATGTAAGACCACAAGATCGCTCCAGCGCGCACGCTTGATGATGGTTGGGGTGGTTTCCCCAACTTCGATAGCTAATTCGCCTGGGATGCCCATTTCTTGATTGATTCGATCGAATTCCCTTTGAACTTGTAAAACTTGAGGTGAATCGAGAGCATTTTTTCTGGAGACAATATGCAGCCCGAGAAGATTCGATTGTTCACGTTTGGCAAAGAGAAGTGCTTGTTGCAATGCTGCCCAGTTTTGGGTTTCACCACTTACCGTTACAAGGATATTTCTGAAGAGCGATTCTTGCTTCTTTGCTGATAACAGTTGCCGACGCCATTCACCAGTTTTGGGACCAGTTTCAATTGATGTTGGGGTTACACTTTCTCGAATTCGCTCTCCCCAACGCGCAAATACTTTCTTGGGACGCGAACTGTATTGTTCCGCCAGATCGACAGCTACATCTTCGGGATTAATTTCCCACCCTAAACTTAATTTCAATTTTTCTTGGTGTTGCGCAATCCAAACATATAAATCTGTCTCAGTTCGGTCAGGAAAATCACGCAGCATATCATGAGTACGAATAATTGAGCGTACCGGAAGATAGTAATCCTGATACCATAGTATCGCGGCATCTGGGAATGAGATTCCTTTTTTACCTTTCTCTTGGAGAGATTGTATTTGTTTGATTTCGTGCTCAATGATCTGGTAACGCCCTGGTGAGGTGATCTTTAGATCAACATTTGTATGTCTTTCAAGTTGGGTTCTTTCCAGAAATTGCGCGTATTCTCCCGCCAGGATGATGCTGTCAAGATCAGTTTCCGGGGTGATCTCTATGGTTGTGTCGATTTCTGTGACGAACGCTCGAATTTCAGATGCCCCTCGCTGCCTTGCAATAGAGACGCGATGATTGCCATCCATGACAAAATAAGCTTCTCCAATTTTGTAGACCTGGATAGGGGGCATATCTTTCATATCGCCGAAGGTAGACTTCACTCGGGCCCAGCGCGTTCTCAGAGAACCGCTGAGAGGAAGAAAGTCGCGCGTAAATTCTGTATACCGCCCTACACTTCCGATGATGGCATCTAGCGGAATATAGTGCAACCCGAGTTCGTGACTTTCCTGAGATTTGATGTGTTGGAGAACTTCATCAAAGGGAAGCAGAGTGACAGGTTGCCCTTTTATCCTGCGCAAGATGGCACTCGTGGCAGCTTGTCTCCGAGCACGGCGGAAATCATCTAAGGCTATATCGTATTGAGTCTTTTGTTCGTATGACATAAATCTCAACTGAGTAGTATTGACATTCCAGGCATTAGTAAGAGAGCGAACTTAATGATGCATTCATATATTTCAGTAGAGAAAACATCTAATATCAACACGGCCTAATCTAACCACAATTCTAACTCGATCTCATCCCGAATCGGAATTCCATTAAATCCAGCAAAGGGTATCTCAGGTTTCAATTTGCGAGATTCTTTGA
>CAYQQX010000263.1:0-2022 GCA_964419495.1 uncultured Anaerolineales bacterium | reverse complement strand
TATATCAAGGGTTTGCTTATCCACCATTGAAAAACTCGTTTTCAAGCTGGCGACATCTTTCACTTGAACTTGAAAACGCCTCTTTCAAATTATCTCCAATAACTTTCGTTATTATAGTCTAGCAAATGAATTAACCGCTCAAAATCTCAGATTTTGGTAAACTTGTTTCCATATCAATTTCCAATACTTCATGGAGCATCAATGCAACCCATACTCAAGATAAACATCACGAATGGAAAAGCGGAGAACTATCAGATCCCGACTGACTGGGTTCGTGACTATTTAGGCGGTGCATCCCTTGCATCACGTATTCTCTACGACAGCTTATCAATTGATCTTGACCCTCTCTCCCCCGAGGCACCACTCCTATTTCTGACCGGCCCTTTGACAGGAACTGCTGGACCAGCAGTTGGACGATTTGTAATTTGTGCTCGATCTCCAGCAACAGGACTTTGGGGCGAGTCTAACATCGGGGGATTTTGGGGCCCGGAGCTGCGTAAAGCTGGTTATGATGGCCTTTGGGTCACGGGATACTCAAAAGAACCGGTATATATTTGGATTGAGGATGACCAGGTTGAAGTCAGGGATGCAAAAAATCTTTGGGGACTACAAACCTACCAAACCCAGGAAAAGATCATCCAAGAGCTTGAAAGAAAGAGAAAACCTAAGGTGGCCGTTATCGGTCCTGCGGGTGAATCTCAAATTCCATTTGCATCCATCCTCACAGACCATGGACGCGTTGCAGGTCGCACAGGGATGGGCGCCGTCATGGGGTCGAAAAATCTAAAAGCCGTGGCAGTTTCGGGGTCTGGGTCGGTACCAGTCGCTACTGAGAACTTCGCTAAGTTGCGTTCTGATGCTAACCGTATTTTGCGAAATGACAATATGACCAATGCAGCGCGTGAGACGGGCACTGCGGCCGGCGCAGATTATATGGATTATCTCGGCGATATGCCCAAGCGCTACTACCAGGACGGGACGTTCGATGGGGTTTATAACGTAACCGGGGCGACGATGTCTGAAACCATCCTGACTGGAGTGAGTGCCTGCCATGCCTGTGTAGTGGCCTGCGGGAGAGTGGTGAAACTAGCTGAAGACGACGACAAGCGAAAAGGGCCAGAATATGAAACCATCGTTGGATTTGGCCCCAACTTACTCATTGATGACTTAGGATTTATCACACAAATGGGTGAGCTTTGTGACCAATATGGCATGGATACCATCAGTTTGAGCAACATTATCGGCCTGGCGTTTACATTGTTTGAGCGCGGCTTGATCAACGAAAAGGATACAGGGAACATGGCGCTAACATGGGGTGATAAACAGGTGGTTGAAATGCTTGTTCACCAGACCGCTCGACGTGAAGGGTTCGGCGCTTTTCTTGCTGATGGTTCTTGGGCTTTGGGGCGGCGGTTTGGGGCCGATGAGTTGGCTGTTCAGGTCAATGGTTTAGAAGTAGCCTATCATGACCCGCGCGGAGCTTCAGGTATGGCACTGGTTTACGCCACATCACCGCGCGGCGCCTGTCATAATCAATCGGATTATTTTCTTGCCGATATTTATGGCATGACAGAAGATCGTTTGGGCATGGGATTTTATCAACGCCAAGATGGAGCTAAAAAGGCGGCCAACGTCGCCATTCACCAAGATTGGCGCACGGTTTTCAATTCTTTGGTGATGTGTTTTTTCGCCAATGTTTCCCCGAAGACAGTTTTGGAATTGGTCAATACTGCGACGGGTGAGGATTATTCTATTGAAGAGTTGCTTCAAGTTGGGGAGCGCGCCTGGAATTTGAAGCGCATGATTAATCAACGGTTTGGGTTGGTGCGTGCGAATGATAATTTGCCAAAGCTTCTGAGAGAGCCTTATCAAGACGGCGGAGCTGAAGGGTACGAGATCCCATTGGAAGATATGCTCGAAGCATACTATCACGCCCGCGGCTGGGACCCCGCATCAGGCATGCCAGGCGACCCCAAGTTGAACGAATTAGGCCTGGATTGGGTAGAAGGAGTAAGTGATTAG
>CAYQQX010000262.1:0-4518 GCA_964419495.1 uncultured Anaerolineales bacterium | reverse complement strand
CCTATTTTCTAGGTTTTGGGGAGCACTCCCTAAAAGATTTGTCAGTCAATCAGCTTTCGTACTTAAATGTTGGCAGAAATGCGCGTGATTCTTGCACCAAGGACGGGGCAATTCCGCCCGTGCTCAGTCTGACTGGAACCGCTTCAAAAAGTGTTTTGCGCGATATCCAGCGTGAACTATCGATCCCCAATCCCCAGGCAGTAATAAAACCCCGAAATTTTGATCGCGCAAATCTACATTTCGAAATTTTGAAATGCCCCTCAAAAGAGAAGTATGGCATATTGTATTCTTGGCTAGATCATTTACCAGACAAATTTGGTGAATCCTCCAGTTTTTTTCATCCAAATTCCGAACGAACAAACGCCGGGATCATCTTCTATCCACATGTAAATGGAGAACATGGAATTTCCGAAGGATACAAAAAAATCGTTGGACACATTGGAAATTATATCGGGCTCTACAGTGGTTCTGCTCCAAAAAATGTGTCGCCTGACGAATGGAAAAAAATAAAAAAGCAATCGGCTGAAAAATTCAAGCGGAATGAAATCACTATGTTGACTGCGACGAAAGCTTATGGCATGGGAATCGATAAAGAAAATGTGCGCTACACGATGCACTTCAACCTACCTGTGTCGATTGAGGCTTATTATCAAGAAGCTGGAAGAGCAGGAAGGGACAAGCAAACCTCGTATTGTGCTCTTATAGTATCAAATGACAATCCACAAAGAACACGACAATTACTAAATCCAGCGACAAAATTCGAAGACATTGTTGAAGAAGTAGAAGATATTAAACCATGGGAAAGTGACGATATCACTCGCGCTTTATTTTTCCATGTTAATTCATTCAAAGGTATACCCGCTGAGTTAGACATGGTCAAAGATGTTATGAATTTGATTCATGTAGATGGCCAAGTCAAACAAGTGGATATTCCATATCAAACTGACAGTCAAAAAACCTCATTGGAAAAAGCTATTCACCGATTGGTCATATTAGGAGTGGTTCGTGATTACACTGTGAATTATGCACATTCTATTCTGTCATGTGAAACTAGTAATTTAAAACCGGATGATTACATAGATCAATACGCAAAATACATTTCCAATCATGATGGCGAGCTAGCCAAGTCTGCTAAGGCTGAAGCAATGCGGTATATAGATCTTCCTAGGAACGAATTAATTGCGCGCTTGGCCGAGAATCTCGTCAAGGAATTTATATACGGGATAATTGAGCAAAGTAGACGGCGGTCCTTGACCGAGATGTTAGAGGCAACTACTGACTCAGCTAACTCTGATGCTTTGCGGAAACGGATGCTCGATTATCTTAGTCAGGGAAAACACACTCAAATCCTCGAAAAGGCTAGAATTGATCGCCATTATTTGCAAAACCTAGTTGGAGATTTAGAAAGCGAATTAGATTCGTTTCAAGATGCTGCAGAATTAAGAGGTGAAGTATCGAGGCTTCTAGAAGCCTACCCTAAAAACCCTGCATTTCTGTTGACACGTTCTCTTGCAGAAAATTTTGCGGAAGAGCGTAATTCAGATGTAGTCATCGACAATTTCGCTGCATTCCTGGAATTCGGTCTTTCATCATCCGGTTGGGCGATGACATCTGAAGAAATCATTAATCCTGCAGTCGACTACATTAAATTGGTGTATTTGGAATCAGCCGAATTAGCCCAACGATTATTTGAAAACTTGCTTCAAGCTATTCCCCTTGACACAAGTGAACTTCGGCTTCTTGCCGAAAAGCTGCCATCCGAATTTGCAATGCACGCTGTTCACCTATTACAAAAAAACCTTTCAAGCCAGCTAAAAGAAATTTTTCAATAAGCGAGGAATGATGGAAAATTATCAAGAAAAATTTGTTGCAGCCGAAAAAGAAGCATCCGAATTAGCAAATGATTTGAACCAGTTGAAGAAAGAATTAATAAAATACAAATCTGCTGGTGATTCCTTAGACGTCGTTAGCAAACAGCTAACGGAGGCAGCTGCAGGTATTGAAAATTTAGCCAGGTCGATTGAAAACTATGTTGACATTTTGCGTGAATTTGACATAGCACAGTTGACCGATAAAATCTCTGAAAGTCTTGAAGAACAAATATTGAATAGCGCGAAGTTAAGCACTATGCTGCGTTACTCACTGCTGGCTAATGTCCTAATTGTGGTATTGGTTCTGATATTAATCTTCTAGCTAAGGAGCAGCCGAATTTCATGGGTTGCAACAGCACAAATATTATCGTCTAAATGCCCGTAGGGTACATAAAACTCATCCCAACATTTTTGACACATAAATTGTAAACTATTGTGTTCCGATCTGACCTTAACACCGCGATTGGTGGGAAATTGCTGTCAACGAATTCCATTTCCTTGGGTATGTTGAGGAGTAATCTGAATCATCCAGGCCATCCGCCTGGACGGAGAGGCGCGCTTCATTGCGCGCTTCTCTACCCCCTTTTACAGTTGCCCTTCGACCCGCGGGATGAATGCCAACGGTGATTTCTCCCCGCCAGGGGCAAAACCTATCCACGCAGATTGGGTTCGTACCATCCTCTCCAAACAACCATTTTTATTTCGTATCGGTGACTGTCCATATTTCCACCACCTGGCTGCCTCGTTCGCTCTGATCGGTATCCAGGGTAGCCAAAGGCAAAGTTAATTGTTGGGAAATGGCGATATACAACGCGTCCGCTCCGCGCACCCCCAGATCAGCGCCTGCTCGGACAGCGGTTTGTACAACACTCTGATCCATTTCCACCAACCGTAGGTCAGGCAGGTTCTCCAACGCTTCAGTTGCCTTCTTTGCCAGCTCACTGTCCCCAGTGCGACGAGAGATGGCCGCGGCAACTTCAACTAGCAAAAGCGTAGGAGCTACAAACTGCACCCCTTGATCTCGCTGTGCATCCAGCCAATGACGACTGAGATCATGAAAAGCATCCTGAGCAATCAGGCGGGCTACCCACACGCTGGCATCCACAACAAGATAATTGCTCATGAACGCCCCTCAGCAACAGCTTCCACGCTGGTAACACCTTCCGGCCAGCGCGCCCCTATCTCTGCTGACAAAACATCCAGCCGGTCCCATGCCGCTTTCGCCACAGATGACGGTGGAGTTTTCACCGGCACGACCAAAGCCACAACTTCGCCGCGGTATGTGACCTGGATTTCCTTTCCGTCTTCACGTACCTGGCGGATCAATTCGCTGGCCTGTTGTTTCAATTCTCGAACACCTACAGTAACCATTTCAGCCTCCTGCATCAGTCATGTCTCCACATATGTGGACACAATGATTGTATCACAATTCCCAACCTGACAGAGGTAAAATTATTCAATACCAATTCAATCGTTTTCTATTGAATGGGCTGGCTGTACTGCTGGCCACCTGGAACGGCAAGGCATTTCACCCAGTTGATGAGCCTGTCCTGATACCGAATACCGCAGGTAGTCAAAGTCATAGTTTGATTTCGAAGGAGGTATATTTGATCTGCAATTGAATGATGGCCAAAACGCTATCATAGGGCGAGACCTCACCGGTCTCGCCCTATTTTTGCATCCAAAGCTATGAGACTGCAAGTGCTATAATTTACTGAATATCGTTTTTCATCAAAAGGAAACCCCTAATGACTCGTTCAAATAAATCGCCATCGAAACTACCACAGCGCCAGGAAACCTGGTATCTCGCAGTCCGTGAACTGCGTATTTGGATCACGCCCCCAGACGAAGAGCCATCTCAGCCCTATGTTGCCTTGATGGTGAATCTCGATCAGGGCATCATCCAAAGTTTCGATACCTATCCATCCCCGCCAACGCGACCCGCCTTCGGCGACGGTGAACGGCGCGATTTGGGCAAAGATTGGCTATAATGAAATAGCGGAGTCTTGAAAAAGTCGGCGGGCGCTAAACGCTCACGTTATACGAAAAAGCTACTTCGCAACGTGACAACATGAAACTGAGGTAACTAAATGAACATTGTTTTTGTTGAAATTCAAAATTTCCGCAAACTTAAATCCTGTCAGGTTGAAATCGCTTCACAGAAAACGATTCTTGTCGGGGCGAACAATAGTGGCAAGACTTCCGCGATGGATGCGATGATTCTGTTTCTCAAAAAGAGCCGCCGTAAAGATATCGCAACAACAGATTTTACCTTATCGAATTGGGAACACATCGACAATATCGGCGAGCAATGGGCAGATGCCGACGAAGACAACAAGCCTAGCCTTACTCCAGAACAATGGTGGCCGTATTTGCCATCTATCGACATCTGGCTTGATGCCAATGATGCGGATATTCACCATGTCATTCATCTGCTCCCAACACTTGACTGGACACCGGATCAGAAGCTCGGTATGCGGCTTGTATTCGCTCCAAAGAATATTGAAAAGCTGTACAAAGAATTTCGCGATGCCTATCAATCAGCTCGTGATACCGAACCAACTGCTTCCATCAAAGATGAACGCAAACTATCCTTAGGAGGCGTGCAAAAATAACTTCCCATTTTGAGACGGCTGAACTAATCGGG
>CAYQQX010000261.1:0-4520 GCA_964419495.1 uncultured Anaerolineales bacterium | reverse complement strand
TGCCAATCCCAGGGTTGTCTCCCAATGAATTTGCTCAACGTATTTGGCTCATGTAACCTTGTTAATGTTCAATATGGTACTGACTAGCACAAAATCCCTGAAATTTTCTAATAAAATGTGAAGGTGGGATGATAAGAAGAAAATAATGACCGAATATGAGGAGAGGATAATTTAATGTCAAGTAAAACGAGCTCAAGTATGATGCAATTGTCCAGTTTAGTCTGGATAGTTATCTTTGTTTTTATTTCATCATTGCTGAAACCTGAGATTATCAATGCTGCTATCTCCACCCCTACACCAGACGAAATATTCATTGACGGATATGGCGTACCGATGGTGTTAATTCCGGCAGGATCATTCCAGATGGGCAGCGAAAATGGGGATAAACATGAACGACTGGTGCATACTGTTACTTTGGACGATTATTATGTTGATCAGTACGAAGTGACAAACGCTCAGTATGAAAGATGTGTCGATGCTGGAGTGTGTTCTCCGCCCAAGTTTCCAAGATCGCCAACTCGAGATAGCTATTTTAGCAATCCAGAATATGATAATTACCCGGTGATTTGGGTCGAATGGCATGAGGCGAATAATTTTTGTGGCTGGCGGGACGCGCGCCTGCCCACAGAGGCGGAATGGGAAAAGGCCGCACGTGGCGGCTTGAAAAATAAGGTGTATCCATGGGGGGATATGTTTCCTTCTTTTGGAAAAAATAATCGGAATGGCGCCAATTTTATTGGCCCCAATTATAAGCGTATTGATTTTGCAGATACAGAACCAGTGGGTAGTTTTGGCGCCAATGGCTATGGTTTATATGACATGGTTGGAAATGTCTCGGAGTTCGTAGCAGATTGGTATGATGAAGATTATTACCAATACTCGCCAACTGATAATCCACAAGGCCCGGAAGCTGGGGAATTCTACGTCATCCGCGGTGGTTCATGGAATGGTAGTTTTTGGACCCTGCGCTCTGCAAACCGCACATCGGTTTATGGATACCCTCAAAATGAGGTTGGATTTCGCTGTGCTCGCTTACCTTAGTCAAGATCCCATTTTAGTATCTGCTAACCGACAGCGCATCGTTTACTAAGTTGCTGGCGGTCTCTCCGACAGCGCATCGTTTAGGTTTTGCCGTGAGTAACCGCGTCCGGGATACCCAGACGCTGCCAGGCTCGCACCAGAAAGGCCAGCACGGTATCCGTGGTCCGGCGGTCGGCAAATTCCATGTAAACCGCCTGATCAAAGACGTCTCGACAGACCAGAAAGTAGTAGCGAGTGCGGTCTCCTTTCAGATAGCGAGGGCCCACAAAGTCGACCTGATGCACCTGATTGCTCTCTTGCGGCTGTGGCCCGGGATATTCGGTGCGGGAGATGCGGCTGGCCAGCCGCAGAGGTGGACAAGTCAATCCGACCTGATTCACAATCCGTTCAATCGTGCGTGCAGAGGGCAAGGGCGAATAGCCCAGTTTCTCCAGTTCAGCCCGAATCTGCGTTGCGCCCACCAGACCGTAGCGAGTCTCGCTGGTCGCTCGTTTGGCCAGCCGTTTACGCTCGAGATGAATTTGAGTTTACGGCAGAGCAATGCACTTCTCAGATTCGACCAAAATTAGAGAATGGAGATTATTCCGATTTAGTGCCTGGTATATCTTTAGTTGGTTGTGATCTCAGTGGTTTAAACTTATTTGGCTTAGACTTAAACGATGCCGATTTAAGAAATGTAATATTTGACAATGCCGATTTACATAACACAAATTTAAGTGGGGCTGACCTCAGGTTTGCATCATTCTGGGATGCAAATCTTGATGGAATAAATCTTACGAATTCTGATTTGAGGGGAGCTTTAATTACCGAAAACAGTTTAGGAGCATTAGATTCTAGTATGCTCGCAGAGATGATAATTGTATCTCAGTGGTCAGCGAACTTCTATGAATGGTCCCCAAATGGTGAATTTTTATTTGCAGTAAACGTTAATCTGGACCAAATTGATGTTATCGATGTCATAGGGTGGCAAGAACACCGTGAATATCGTACAGAAAGAGGCAATATTGGAAGGATTATTGATGTGGAATTCAGTCCTAAAGGATTAGCTGTAGCATATAACACATTTGATAGTGAATGGATCGACGTGTATATTTTTGGTTCAAGCGAAACACTAAGTTTAAGTAGTCCGGTATCCAGAGAAGGTACTACAAATATTGAGTGGCGGCCAAATAAAGAAGAACTTGCAGTGAAGGGTCATGGTGGTGAATTAGTAATTTGGGACTTATCCAAAGTAATAGCCGAATTACCAGTGATAACATCCCATGTGGGATATTACACCAGTGATATATCTTGGAATCAGGATGGTAATTTTATCGCAGCTATTGATAACGAAGAACTAACTGTGATGGATGCTAAATCAGGAATGAGGCAGTATTCGGTTGGTGAAGAGATTTCAAGGCTGGAATGGAGTCCAGATGGAGACAAAATAGCAACAACTGATAACTTTCACGATACCATCAAAATATGGGATGTTGACACCATGTCCGGCTCCGAAATTTATACTTTTGAAGGAGGGGGATTTATGAGTTGGAGTCCTGATAGTAAGTATCTAGCAACTGGCAGCACTCATGAACATGTTCGAATTTGGAATATCGTTAAAGGATCTCTTGAATATGAAATTTACATTGAAGATATTACTGATGTACAGTGGAGTCCTGCTGGAAATAGATTAGCCTTTGGAACAAGCTACGGCTTAACTTATATTTTCCCAGAGAGTGTAAAATTCAATGTGTAAATGGATTACCATAAGGAAAAGGAAGGTAGATCCATGACACGTAGAAAGAATACCACAAAAAAAGATTCCTTAAAAGAAATGCCAAGTGCTGAAGAAGTCGCTCGAGAATTAGAAAAGGCCGAATCGATTGACGACTTTTATGGCAAGGATGGCATCTTTGCTCGATTATTTTCCGATTGTCAACATCCCATTTTTAGTACCACTTGGAAGTGGAAAAATCAGGCATTATGAGCGGCAAATTGATAGGGAGACATCCCTTTGAGCGCATCGTGGGGTCGAATTGCATTGTATTCCTCGATCCACTCTTCGGTAATATCTCTGGCTTCTTGTAGCGAAGTGAAAAGGTACGCATCGAGTACATCTTCACGAAAAGTTCGATTGAAACGTTCAACATAAGCATTTTGGGCTGGTTTACCTGGCTCGATGAAAGCTAAATCAACATCATGGGCTTCGGCCCACTCAGCCATATTCTTAGAGATCAACTCTGGGCCATTGTCCATACGAATTTGTTTGGGATAGCCCCGCCAGGAAGCAACCATTTCTAACACACGGATCGTGCGCAATGCCGGTAGCGAAAGATCAATCTCGATCCACAGGACTTCCCGGTTGAAATCGTCGATGATGTTCAAGGTACGAAAAGCTCTGCCACTAGACAGGCTATCACTCATGAAATCTAAAGACCAACTGACGTTAGACGCTTCTGGCTGCATGAGCGGTTTAGGATCTCTTGAAGGCAGCCGTTTCTTGGGTTTGACCCGTAAGTTCAGTTTCATCTCACGATACACTCGATGCACTCGCTTATGGTTCCAGCTGTAATTCCGATTTTTCAGATAATCATACATTTTCTTGAAGCCCCAGCGCGGCTTCCTTTCAGCCAGCTTACGCAGTTGTTTCTGGATCTCTCCATCATCTGGCTTTTTGGCATGATAGCGATAGACTGTTCGGCTGATATCCAGCAAGCAACAAGCCCAGCGCTCACTCATGCCATGTTTGCTAACGGCATGCTGGACCCATTCACGTCGTTGGCCAGGCGTTACAACTTTTTTTCAACAATATCCTTGAGTACTTTATGTTCTAGACTCAAATCAGCATACATCTGCTTTAGCTTTTGGTTCTCTTCTTCTAGTTCTTTTAAGCGCTTTAAAGCTGATGCATCCATACCGCTGTATTTGGCTCTCCATTTGTAGAAGCTGCTTTTGCTAAAGCCATGCTGTCGACATAAATCTGCTATTGGTACACCGGCTTCTGCTTCTTTCAGGATTTTGACGATCTGATGTTCTGTGAATTTCTTTCTCTTCATATGGAATTCTCCTTGCTCTATTTTGCCAGAAAATTCCACTTTCTTCTGGTACTATTTTAGGGGATGGTTACCCTTCCAAGAAGGAGAAGTTGCCAATATTGCGCGCGTAAAGGTCAACAAGACAAATGGCATAAAAATGTTGGGGAAACAAATATTTCAGTTAGGGAGAAGAGAAGAAGGCGTAGGTACTCGGTGGTAATCGTTGATGATGCCACCGAGTATTTTTCGTTTATGTATCGTTCCTTTGGTTGAAGGTTGCCCACGGGGAAGGGGAGATTGTTGGTTGATGCCTTGATGTGGGCGAGCAATGTTGTAGTACGTATAGGTGTATTCCAATAGGACACTGCGCAAATGGGCAGCATTGATGATCAGAATGTGATCCAAACACTCTACTCTGACAGTGCGGATCCAGCGTTCCGCGAATGAGTTTGTGTACACCGTCAA
>CAYQQX010000260.1:0-4558 GCA_964419495.1 uncultured Anaerolineales bacterium | reverse complement strand
GCAAGCGGGGTAGGCGCACGAATAGTCATATATCCAATTATATTCATTGTAACAAAATATTATCTGTTACCAATAATAAATTACCTTCATTGCTAAAGACATCTTACATCAAGAATTTCACATTGCCATAATTCATTGATATGGTCGTAAAAAATAAACGGCAAAAGCAATCACTTCCCTAATTGTTGAGTAGATGTCGCGTAGCTCAAAGAATATTCCTAGAACTACAGCTATTTTGATCCTTCTCCAAATCATCCCTTTGTATTCAAAATTGTGCACCTAACAGGGGCATTAGCAACCCGCTGATTTTGAAATCTAAATTCTGTCCGGTATTGAGTCCGGGATTCCAAATTCTTTGTCTGTCAAGCATCATTATCTTGATATTTTTTAGGCTTCAACACTTTGAGGAACTCCATTAACCGCTTATCGACAGCGTGATTGAATGTGCCTTCTGGATAGGTGCCATCACCCTGCAATTCTCCGATTTCCATATCTGTGAATAGCGACAGTCCTTCATCCAGAGTGTTAATGTACCAGATGTGAAATTGACCAGCTTTGACGGCCTCGATGACCTCAGAATTGAGCATCAGGTTGCGGGTGTTGGCCTGGGGGATGATCACTCCTTGAGAACCAGTCAGGCCTTTATTTTTACAGGTGGTAAAGAACCCCTCGATTTTCTCATTGACGCTGCCGATGGACTGGATCTCTCCACGCTGGTTGATCGATCCTGTCATGGCGCGATCCTGGCGTAAGGGGATATTGGCGATGGCAGAAAGCAGCGCGCAGAACTCAGCAGCAGAGGCGCTGTCCCCCTCGATTCCGCTGTAACTTTGCTCGAAGGTCAGGCTGGCAGTCAAACTCAAAGGTTTATTGTACCCATAGCGCTGTCCCAGTAATCCACTGATGATCAGCACGCCTTTGGTATGAATAGGTCCACCGAGTTCAGCCTGCCGCTCGATATCGACGAGACCTTTACTCCCCGGGTGTGCCGATGCCGTAACGCGGTTGGGACGGCCAAAAGCATATTCGCCTAACATGAACACAGAGAGCGCGTTGACTTGGCCTACGGCTTTGCCGGTCACATCGATCAGGATAGTTTCCTGTTCTATCCATTCGTGGGTGAGCTCTTCGGGCAGGTTGTCTCGATACTCTTTCTCTTCGATGGCCTGATCTACTGACTGCGCGCTGACCACCTTTTCTCCATCCTTTTGGGCCCAGTATGCCGCCTCGCGCAGGATATCAGAAATTTGCCCAAACCGAGTAGAGAGTTTTCCCTGATCCCCAGCCATTCGTGAACTGTGTTCTACAATACGGGCTACAGCGGTGCGGTCAAATGGTGGAAGATCATTGCTATCGACGACCGATTTGATATACAAAGCATAGTCGTAGACATTTTCATCTGAACGCTCCATGATGGATGCGAATTGAGCTCGCACTTTGAAAAGCTTGTTGAAATCTACATCGTGTTCTCGCAACAATTGATGAAGCAGCGATGTTCCAAAGAGGATCACTTTCACAGAGAGAGGGATGGGTTCTGACTCAAGGGAAACGGTGCTGATCAAGTTCAATTGAGAGCCTAATTCTAGAATGCGAATTTCTCCATCACGCAACGCTCTTTCAAGACCTTGCCAGGCATAAGGGTTTAGGAGTACATCCCGGGCTGGTATTAGTATATAGCCGCCATTGGCGCGGTGCAATGCCCCGGGACGGATCATGGTGAAATTGGTTTGGGAGGCTCCCATCACCAGACGGTGTTCAATACGGCCGATCAGGTTTTGATAGGTGGGATGACTTTCCATCACCACTGGCGCGCCCTCCAATTCGCCGTTATCGACCAATATATTAGTTTCATAACGACTAATCCAATCTGCGTCAGGGATTGATTCATCCTCCTCGTTATCTCCGCGGAATATCTTCACATTTTGGATGATGTCTGCCTGGATGGCATCTAGATGATCTATCACTCTCTCTGAATGGGTGTATTTTGCCTTTACGACTTCAATCAGGTGATTGATGGCAAACAGCGCGGTATAGTTATCCAGTTCTTGATGTTTTTGGTAAAATGTTTCTCCGATTTCTCTTATCTTTCGGATGGTTTGTTGGGTCTCGCCCTCAAGTTTGTTTTGCAATTCACCCAGCTCCTTTTGACGCTCTTCTGAAAGCTCTGCGAATTCTTCAGGAGGGATCGGCTTTCCTTCAACAGTGGGTATTAGTGCGAAACCTGAAGAGGTTCGAGCGATCGCAAAATTGATCTCCTTGGCGGCATCTTGCAGCTTTTGGAACTCGCTTTCCTGGACTTCCTGCATTGATTTTCTGAGACGACCTTGCTCGTTGACGTATTCCTCGCTCTGGAATGACTGTTGGATTTCAATTTGACAGCGCTTGATCAACCCCTTGATATCTTCCTTCAAGGTGGTTGCCTGACCCGCTGGGAGACTTATCACTTTGGGGCTATGGGGATTATCGAAGTTATTGCCGATGCACCAATCGTTGGGCACGGGTTCTTTAGCGGCCTTCCTTTCTAGATAATCTCTGGTCAGCGTGGTACGCCCAGAATCTGGCAAGCCGGCAACGAAGATGTTGAAACCTGGCCCCGCGACCTCGCTGCCTAGTTCGAGGGCTCGTAAGGCCCTTGGCTGACCGAGGACCTTGTCGAGACTGGGCAATTCATCTGTAGTCTTAAATTCGAATAATTTTGGATCGCAAGGATGATGCAGCGCCTCTGGGGGAAGTGCCTGAAGTTTCGACATCAGATTACCTCCTCTTACTTGTGAGTCTGACAAGAAAAGATGCCTTTCTTGAGTTTACAACTGGGGCATGTTCTGCATGGCGTTTGATTTTCTGAACTTTTTTTTCTAAACATCAAAGCTGATAATAGGGTCGCATACCCTCGGGGCAAAGCCCCGGTCAACTATAGGTGCACCCTATTTATTCAAAATATAGGCACTACATCAAAACTGATCCAAAAGATGTCCGCTCAGGGCGAACGAGTAACATTGGTGCCTGTGTCTTCATCTGCGGCAAATAAGGATTGGTGATACTGGCTTCATACAACGAAAGCCATTTGCTGCGGGTTGTTTCGAGAAAATTCACAAGGTCAGATTGAGTTGAAATTCGGATCTTGCAACTCATTTCACAAGAACCTAGTAATGCTTTCATATCCACCATCCTGCGGTTTGCTTCATTCTCCTCATAATCCAACTCGATCTCAATTCCAGGTGCAACATGAAAACCGACGATTTCGCCAATAGGTACATATATTTCATCAAATTTCATCGTTTTGACCGTGCTACCTAGGCGGATAATATGCGCGTCCAGTAAATGTAGGTAGTTTGGGGCCCCCTCTGTCCTTAAAAATATATTCACTCGCACGAAATCCTTGGTTACAATTTTTCCATGAATCAATGTACTCTCGGTATAAATCATCACCGGCGTTGCTTTTTCATTAGTTTTTAGTTCATACATATAGACGCCTCCTTCATGCATAGGTCATCATTTTTCTACTATAAACTCGCACCCTCACAATCCACAACACTTACATTGGGTACTGAAAGGACGATTGCGGCGAAAGATTTCAATTTATCCACTATCACTATCTTATCCGATTTTCTAGTTTTTCCGAGGGAGCAGTCCGCTGCGACCACATTTGCCCCAGGAACGCAGAGCATGGGGTCGCCTATCCCGACACATAGGTTTCGGGGAATGCCTCTCCAGCTTCAAGCGGTGGGCATATTCGTCTCACTTCATCCAGTCTCTTTCATATTGTTCCATTCTTAGTTTTCACTTTTTGGGCGCAACAAATTGCTCTTAATGTCTTTCAAAAATTCTATTTGTGATTCCGCCCATACCCTATTACCTTCAATATTAAAATGTGTTGGGTCTTCAGTCCAATAGAATTTGGTTTCTTCTGTGATAGTAATCTTGTCTTTTATCATCTCATATGAATTTAAAAACGGAACTTCTTTTGCTTTAGCAACCTCTTCGAGCACATCATGTGGACGACTAGACCACTCCCCAGTATATTGTGGATAATGGGGGACTCCTGTGATCACAACTTTTATTGAGTTACACCCAGCTTACCCAAGAACAACGATACCAGATATCTGCGCTGTTGAAAATAGAACATTCACAAAATGAAATAGCCATTGTTCTTGGTATCCATAAATCGACGATAAGTCGAGAGATTCGATGCAATTGTGGAAAGCGTGGTTACCGGCCAAAGCAAGCACATCGCTTTGCTCAGAATAGGCGTAGAAATGCGGTTCATAAGCGTAATCCAGCCGAAAGTTGGGCAAGTATAGAAGATAAGCTTCGCCAAGACTGGAGCCCAGAGCAAATTTCAAATTGGCTAAAAAAGCACATGGACACTGCTGAGAGCAGTCCTGGGTGGTCTTCACCATCGCTACTCCTAGGCAGCGACCAGTTCGCACTCACGCAGTCCCAAGCCGGCAGCTGAATCATAGCAAAAAGCCACCAACGCATTGTTGAAGGCCTGTCAGTAAAGTAGCCAGGACACCTATACTTTACATATGACTTTCAGACTCAAGTCAATCAAAAT
>CAYQQX010000259.1:0-4587 GCA_964419495.1 uncultured Anaerolineales bacterium | reverse complement strand
CTAAGGTGATCGGAGACTTCCTGCCGATATTAGTGGGCGCAATGGCCTTTTCGGCATTTTTTGCGTTCCTTTTCAACCGACAGGTAACGGCGCGCGATCGGGCTCAAACATTATTGCAGGAATTGGAGATCGCCCATAAGCAACTATCTGAATATGCTTTGGAAGTAGAAAGCCTGACACTGGTCAACGAGCGCCAGCGCATGGCCCGCGAACTGCACGATACGCTGGCTCAGGGTTTGGCCGGACTTATCCTTCAACTTGAAGCGACGGACTCCCATCTTGCTTCTGGACGTACCGAGAAAGCTCAGGGAATTGTCCAACAGGCCATGAACCGAGCACGCACTACTCTGGCAGACGCACGCCGAGCTATAGATGATCTCCGGGTTACTCCTACCACTTCCCGGGATATGATGGAAGCCATCCGGGAAGAAGTAGAACGTTTCAAACGAACAACAGGGATTGAATGTACAATAACGGTTTGCGATCCAAAAGGTATTGATCCTCAATTATCAGAGAATGTTCTAAGGGCGGTGTCAGAGGGACTGATGAATATCGCCCGTCATGCGCAGGCCAGCCGGTCATCTGTAGAATTGATCTGTGCCGAGCAGAACTTGCATATCGAAATTCATGACAATGGAATGGGATTTGATCCTCAAAATGCTGTCGGCCAATCGGGACATTATGGTCTTTTGGGAATGCGCGAAAGGGCTCGAATTTTGGGGGGCTCACTGACCATCGAGAGTAACTCGTCCCAAGGAACAACGCTCAAATTGGATTTGCCGTTGAGGGGGGAAAATGAGTGAGGCGATTCGTGTTTTGATAGCTGATGACCACCTGATCGTGCGCGAAGGTCTGCGGCTGATCCTGGAAGCTGAGCAGGGCTTCGAGTTGGTCGGTGAAGCTTCCGATGGGGGTGAGGCTCTGGAACTGGCCACCGAACTGCAGCCCGATGTGGTATTGATGGATTTGCGCATGCCGCGCATAGATGGCCTGACGGCTATCGAGCAACTGCGAGTGCAGCAGCCCGAAATTGCCATCATCATCCTGACCACCTTCAAAGAAGATGACCTGATGCGGCGCGGCTTGAAACTCGGCGCCCGTGGGTATTTGCTCAAAGATACCGACCGCGCCAAATTGTTCAACACCATCCGTGCGGCAGCCCGAGGGGAAACATTACTCCAACCCGAGATCATGGAGCAGTTGATGTCTTCACCGGAAGCTGAAACGAAATCGTTGAAGCCGGCCGGTGAAATCGACCTGACAGATCGGGAACTGGAAGTTTTGACAGCCGTGGCCCAGGGTGAACGCAGCAAAGAGATCGCCTATCGCTTGGGCATCACGGAGCGCACCGTCAAGGCGCATCTTTCGAATATTTACAGTAAATTGGGGGTTGACTCGCGCGCTGCAGCAGTCTCGGAGGCTATGCGGCGGGGGTGGTTGTGAGTTATCTTTCCATCCAGATGGTTACCGGGCCGTCGTTGTGAATTTCGACCAGCATATGGGCACCGAATTGGCCGGTTTTGGTGGGTACTCCCTCGGAGGTCAGTTTTTCAGCAAATTTGTTTACGAGCGGGTTGGCAACCCCGGGGGGCGCGGCCCGCGTAAAGGAGGGTCGCCTTCCTTTGCGCGTATCTGCATACAGCGTGAACTGTGAAATCAGCAGAGCTTCTCCCCCAATATCCAAGACAGAGCGGTTGAGTTTGCCAGCCTCATCCTCGAAAATGCGCAGGTTGGCGATTTTGTGCGCCAGGTAATCGATCTGTTCATCCCCGTCGTCCGGGCTGATGCCCAAGAGAATAACCAGCCCCGGGCCAATTTCTGCC
The DNA here is from genome assembly GCA_964419495.1 of uncultured Anaerolineales bacterium. Taxonomy (GTDB): domain Bacteria; phylum Chloroflexota; class Anaerolineae; order Anaerolineales; family UBA11858; genus NIOZ-UU35. The sequence continues at coordinate 2,764 of CAYQQX010000259.1, read as the reverse complement.
AGCAGGCGCTCCTCGACGGAGACGCGCCCACCGGAAACGCGTTGAATTAATGCGCGCATAATTTGGAATCTATTTTGCTATGAGCCGGAGCTGGCTTTCGTTTCAAGGGCCTTGAGCTTGAGCTTCATGATCTGGGCTTCGATCAGACCGTCGATCAAACTGGTATCGATCTTCAGGCCATGCTCAGCCAGATACTTTTGCGCCAGATTCGAAGCATGATCTTTCTTGGAAAGGGCCACATTTGCCGCGCCTTCGATGGCGACCTTTTTCAAGCCGCTTTGTTCAGCCGACAAAACCGCTGCTTCGACGGCTTTATCGATCAGGGCGCTGCGGGCTTCGGGTGTATCGACCGGGGGTGCGTATTTGGTGAACTGAGAGTTGACTTCGGCTTCGATCAGAGTGGCAATTTCTTCCACATCGATGGCCACACCTGCCCGATCGAGATAGCGTTGCACGGCATCAATGGCGTACTCTTTTTTCTCTACACCTGACCAGCTTTCTACTCTCGTTGATGAAAAATGCCGCCGAGCAGGCGCATCCCAAACACATCGCCATCTTTTCATTGGAAATGCCCAATGAGCAATTGGGGCTGCGCATCATCGCCCAGGAAATCGGCTTGAACACGCAGCGCTTGCGCAATGGAGATCTCGGGGAGCAGGAATGGGGACAATTCATCCAGGCTATCGATGATTTGAGCCAACTGCCCATCTTTGCCGACGATACACCTTCGATCTCGCCCCTACAGATGTTGGCCAAAGCGCGTCGATTACACCGGCAGAACAAGCTCGATCTGCTGGTGGTGGACTATCTGCAACTAATGAGCGGGGGACGATATTTCGGCAATCGTGTTCAGGAAGTTTCCTACATCTCCCGGCAGCTCAAGCTCATCGCCAAGGAATTGAACATCCCAGTGCTGGCGGCGGCCCAGTTATCTCGGGCAGTCGAGCAGCGCGCCGACAAACGCCCAGTACTCTCTGATTTGCGCGAATCGGGTGCGATTGAGCAAGACAGCGATGTGGTCATGTTTCTCTACCGGTCTGAAGATGCTCAAGATGGGCACACGGAAGTAATCGTCGCCAAGCATCGCAATGGGCCCTTGGGCGTCGTACCGCTGCAATTCGTCGAGCAACAAGCCAAATTCCAGGATATTGAGTGAGGTTGCCAGCATGTCCAAGAATACCAGCCACTTGCTAATCAACGAAAATCCCCTTCAGGTGCTGCCGTCTCTGGCCACCCTGGTGGGTCTCAACGAAGCTATTGCCCTTCAGCAGGTTCACTACTGGATCGAGCATTATCGCAAGGCAGAGGAAGAACATCCGGAGTCAAAACGTTATCACTTCAAGCCAGACAGCGCCGGGAAAGATCGCTGGTGGGTATACAACTCCTATGCCGAGTGGAGGGAGAGCAACTTCCCTTTCTGGTCCGAAACCACAATCAGGCGCGCTTTCAAGAGTCTAGAAAAAAAGGGGTTGCTCATTTCTGAACAGCTTTCAGAAGACAAGCATGACCGCACAAACTGGTACACGATAGACTACAAGAAACTCAACGGACTGAATGCCGAAACTGAACCAGACAAAGACACGCACGAATCAACGCCTGATAACAGCCCCGAAGAATCCCAAGAAGATACAACCAGTGACCAGATGCATGTGTCCAAAATGACCACATGGAAAGAACCAGAATGGCCCACTGGATTAGGTCAAGATGACCCGATGATTAACGGTACTTTAACAGAGACTACACAGAGAGTGGAGGAGGAGGTTAACGATGGCTCCGCCATCGGGGACACCGCCGCGACACATCTGGTGATTGATCCTGATCTGACTGAGGCTGCCACCTTGTTCGAGCACACTGGTCGGGAATTGACCCAGGATGTCCTGACGCGCTTCGAGCAGATGGCGGAGCGCGGCGCAGATGCAGCCCAAGCCAACGGTGAAACCGGCGGGGGCTGGCTCAACCAGGCGCTCAACCTGGCATTGGGGAAGGCCAAGCCCCAAAGCGTCTTGAATTACGCTGATAAAGTCATCGGCGGCTGGGTAGAGCGCGGCTACCGAATACGGCGCAGGAAACGCTCCACCGGAGAAGAATTGTCGCCCGAATTGGATATTTTCCAACAGGCGACGGGGCGATTGCCTCTGCCGGATCAGCGCAATATCGCCATCTCTCTGATCCATCAACACGCGTTTACCAGCGCTGATCTACGTCCCTTCTGGGAAGCCTGGGTGGCACGGGATAAGCGTCGCTCCGATATGACCTGGCTGACCGATTGGGCCGCCAAGGGTGAAATCCCACAGCCTTCCCGCGGTAAGCGCAAGAAGACACCCGACGGGATCAGTCCTGCCGTGGCAAATTATGTCAAGAAACAGACCCCAGGAGAGCATTGAAATGGCGACTAAAAAAAACATCTTGCAAGTGTTGAATTGGTTGGACCTGAATACCGACCGTGATCTCGATGAAACGCGCATTCCCCTTTTCATGCAAGTGTTAGCCGATCTCCCTGACGAAGTGCTGAAACCGGCAGCACTGGCCTACGCCAGCTGCTCGCGCTATTTCCCGCACCCTTCCGAACTGCGCCAGGAGGCTTTAGCCCTGCTGGCGGACGCACATTCAACTCCAACTGAGTTCGAAGCCTGGGGTGAAGTGCAGACGGAGATCGAGCGATCCGGGTATCTGGGTGAACCGGCCTTCTCCCATTCTTTGATCGGGAAGGCAGTGAACGTTTTCGGTTGGCAGTATCTATGCCTATCGACCGAGCGCACCATAG
>CAYQQX010000258.1:0-4640 GCA_964419495.1 uncultured Anaerolineales bacterium | reverse complement strand
CCTGCTCGAAACCGGCGACAACGCGCTCGGTCTCACCTGAGGGAACCACTGCCCAGATGATGGGATTTTCTTCCGTACCCAATGCGGGTGGCACTGGATCAGGCTCAGTCTTTGCCACAACTTCACCGGTCAGGCTGCCATAGGGCAGATCGCCACAGCGGTCCTTTAGTGCTTCAGGCAGCAAGCAAGGCGGTTCAGGTCGAGTTGTGGTGATGTACTCAAAGTACATGGCTTCAGGATCATCCACGTTGAGCAGCGTCATAACGTACATATCCTGGATAGCTACATGGTCTTCGGGTCGGATGTAAACCGTGCCCTTGGGGCCTTCGAATTCGAGTCCTTCCATAGCGGGGATCATTGCTGTAGCGCTGGGGTCATTGCCAGTCTTCTTCAGTCCTTCAACCAGCAAGATCGCGGCGTTTGCACCATCACCGTCAAACAAGTCTGGGTAAACCCCATAGCGAGCTTGGGTTTCTTCGATCAGCCAATCATTGACGGGATTATCGGGTGCAGAGTAATGGTAAAGAATTGAGCCTGTTGAACCTACAGAGTTGCCAAAGAACGCGGGTAGAGCTACGTTGTCCACGAATGAGGCAGCCATGTCCATTTCGTCAACGACGCCCAAGTCCACAGCGGCCTGCATGATGGCAATAAAGCCGCCGCCAGCCCATGTCGGGATCCAGGCTTCAGCTCCTGATTCTAGGAGTTGTTCCATATAAGGTGTGAAATCGGTGGTGTCAAAGGGGGCATAAATATCATCAATCGGGAAGGTGCCGCCAAGAAGCGTGCAGGCATCACGATAAGCTGCTGCGCCACCCCAGCCAAAGCTGTAGTCTGGAGCAATCTGAACAAAGGTTTCGTACTCTTTTGTCACATACTCACAAAGGGCAATGGCATCTTGGTAGTTCTCACGGCTGGTGCGGAATGTATATTCATTGAAGCCTACACCAGTGATGTCATTGGCTGCAGCCGGTGCGACAATTAGGATGATCTCGTTCTCAGCCGCAATTTCCTGCAGCGTGGCCGTGTTGCCAGAGCTTACTGTTCCGACCAATACGTCGACGCCATCAACCTCGATGAATTCTCTAGCCACTGAAGTGGTCAGATCGGGGTTGGTTTGGTCATCTCCGAGCAGAACCTCGATTTCACAATCATCCAGCATGAAAGTGTTGCTGCCCGCTTCAACCGTGAAGACATCGCCTGCGCTGCCTGCGGCACCCGTGGCGTACTCCATACCCAGCATAAAGCTACGGATGATGTGAGCACCATAGATCGCTAATGGGCCGGTTGCATCGGTTATCAACCCAACCTTAATGGTGCAGGCCTCTGCTTCAGGCTCTTCAACCTCCTCGACTTCCTCGGGGGCGGTCTCCTCAGGGGCGGGTTCTTCTACTTCGGGTTCTGCTGGCTGACAAGCAGTGAGAATCATGGGGATTGCCAGAAGTAGAACCATGGTAATTAATAGTAATCGTTTAGACATATTTCTTCTCTCCTTGATCGATCAAATGAGAATTGAAAGAATGTTGATTCGTACATGAACCTTTCAAACTGCGTCATAGTTTAATCTAGTTGCCAGGCACCACCTCCTTTCTAAATTTCTTATCGTAAAGCCAGGATCATGCACCAATATGTGGATGAAATACTTTATTGAACGCCTCTGGCTTTTCTATAAACGGTACGTGACCGGTATCTTCAATGATGATCTCCTCGAATTCTCCCCCAGCAGCAGCGTATTTTTCAAGGATATTTCTAATCTGCCCAAGCATGGGTTGAGGAGGATATTCTTCTTCTCCGGGCCAGCCAGGCAGTAATCCCATGCGTCCCAGGAATCCTGGGTCTGAAGCAGCAGTATCCGAGACCACCAGATCATGACTGCCGCGCACCCACAAGATAATGGGTTTGGGATCACATTCGATAATCTTATTCACATCCCCAGCGTATTTTGGCGAAGTAGCATTGGTGGCACCCCACTTCCCAGGCGCCATATGCGGCCAATTGGCTGATTGTTCGGAATCCCCTGGGATATCCTTTTCTCCCAGGTGAGTAGCGTTCATTGACATTACGAGCTCGTCTTCACGCGCTGAAATGAATGGGGGCTTGACCAGTAAGGCTCTCAGCGCCGAACGAGGCGAGAAATCGCTTTCTGTGGATATGTCCCCTTCGCCTAGGCGCTTGATAAATTCGGGGTTGGAGAGTCCACCTCCCGACCCAGCAAAATCTGGTGTTGTGGGTGTGCCATCAACGTCGCGCGTGGCACCAAAACCAAAGGGGGACCCAGGGTCAGCCAGGGTGACGCTCAATAGCCTTTGCGAGTCTTTCATCAACATCCGCCAAACAACCATGCCACCCAGCGAATTGCCAACAATATGGACTTTGTCGTATCCCAAGTGATCCATCAATGCGAAGGCATCGAGGGCGAAGTCACCCATGCCTTTGGTGGCGTCGACTTTGGCATCTGCCTCAGCTTCGCCAAAGCCGCGTTGATCGGGGACGATGCCGCGGTATCCCTTGGGTAAGCTAACCAATAAGTCTTCCCACCAGGTGGCCGAGGAAACATTTCCATGCAAGAAAAGTACTGGAATGCCATCATCGGTTCCAGCAAATAGTACCCGCGTAGTCAATCGGTTGGTTGTAACTGTTTTAGCTGTGACGCCTTCCAATGTTGGAATGGACATGGTTTCACCTTTGGTAGTTGGTTAGTTAGTCAGTTGGTCAGTTGGTCGGGTTGTCAGTTGGTTAGCTTGTTTGTTTATTGTTCAAGCATTTGATGTTTAGGGTCGGTCAATGCTGTATTCAGCTTGATATTCTTTCACTTTTCGTTGACGTTGGAAATTGATGTATGAATTTCAGTAGATCACAGATTCCCAATTATTGATGTCATTGCGAACGGAGTGAAGCAATCTCCACCCTTTAGAGGGGGATTGCTTCGGCACGAAACGCCTCGCAATGACACAAAATCTTCGTATGGCACTCTCGCCTCCATCAACAAATCTAACCGTCCAACCAACTAACAAACTAATCAAGATATTTCTCTCTCAGCTTTGCCTTTTCAACTTTTCCATAGGGTGTATAGGGTAAATCTTCTACAACTTTGACTTCCTTGGGGATTTTGAACTTTGCTAAACTTTCAAGAGCAAAACTCTTTAATTCTTCTTCTGTTACTCGTTGACCCTCTTCGAGGATCATGACCATCAATCCGACTTCGCCCCATTTTTCATCGGCTTTGCCAATTAGAGCGGCGTCTTTGATAGCGGGATGTTTTTTGTATACAGCTTCTACTTCGGCGGCGTAAATATTTTCACCACCGCTTTTGATCATGTCTTTGTAACGCCCATCGATATAATAGAAACCCTCTTCATCTTTGTGGGCCATGTCGCCGGTATGGAACCAGCCATCCTTGATGCTTTCTGCTGTGGCCAACGGATTGCGCCAATAACCGGAGCAAACATGGGGACCCCAGATCAACAGTTCCCCTGATTCTCCAGTCGCGACATCTTGGTTTGTCGTCGGGTCAACGATGCGCATTTTGCTGTGGAAGATGGGCTTGCCAACCGAACCAGTTTTAGGCACCGAGTCTTCATCGGTCATACTGAAGCAGTTAGCGCCAACCTCTGTCAAGCCATAGCCTTGCCTGAAGGTAATGCCTTTCTTATCCCGCCAGGCATTCATCAATTTCGGCGGGCAAGGCGCACCTCCACTGATGAAGAAGTGTACGTGGTTGAAATTGGCCTCTTCGAAGTAATCCGAGTCCATCCACATCTGGAATAATGTTGGCACACCTAATATTACCGTACAGCCCTCTTCGAGGATCCACTGCATGGAAGCCTGGGGGTCGAAATCACGAGCCAGTATTATGCGACCACCCAAATAGAGCAGGGGAGTCAGGAAGGCAAACAAGCCCCCGGCATGGAATAGTGGTGTATATACGGGCGAGATATCCGTTTCTTTCAACCCCCAACTGGCAACGGTGTTCAAGCAATTGTATAGTACTTGACGATGCGGGATGATAGCCCCTTTGGGGTAACCGGTGGTTCCTGAAGTGTATAGAATGCAGTAGGTGCTTTTGCCATCCAGCTCGGGACGTTCCGGTTCATCGGTGGGAGTATTGTCGAGATGATCTTCCAGGGCAAGTGCACTTTCAAAGTCAGCACCACGCATGCTTACAAAATGTTCAACCTGTATCTGCGCTCGCATCTCTTGGAGTTTATCGATATGCTCGGGCTCGCAGATCAACACCTTGGGTTCCAGGTCATTGACCATGTATTCCAATTCTTTGGCAGTCAAACGCCAATTGAAGGGCGCGAAGATAGCCCCGATTTTGGGTAATCCATAAAACAGGTCGATGAAGGTAATGCAGTTTTTTGCCAGAATTGATACTCGGTCGCCTTTCCCAACACCGAGTTCGTTGCGCATGAAGTTCGCCAAACGATTGGCGCGCTTGTTGAGTTCCGCGTACGTATAACGGTTTCCAGCCTCCAGTTCAACTAAGGCAATCCGGTCTGGAGTTAAATCAGCCCGCTTACTCAACAGATCAGCTGCATGCATGCGAGTCCTCCACTGTCTCACCAATCACTACTCGATTTTGCACGAACAACCTATTAAATTCCAATAGAAATAATGCCCCTATACCTTGTCCATTC
>CAYQQX010000257.1:0-4679 GCA_964419495.1 uncultured Anaerolineales bacterium | reverse complement strand
CAAAAAACCAAATAAACAGATTACAAATTTTTTACGTCAATTTCATCAACCCTTGATCAGATTTATTTATCATCAATAAACTAATGGGTTCCACTCAATGAATACCAAGGACACAACAATGAAAAAAATCATTCTAATTCTCTCATCACTTGGATTTATGGCCTGTGTGGCAGCACAAAATTCAGATGCCAGCGCGGCTGCAAAATCGACTGACAATACCTCACCTAATTTTTCCATTGGCGCACGCGTATACAGCAATGTCACCCCGGCACAAATCGATTTCATAAACACACATTACGACTATGTCATGACTCCTGTACTCGACCCACAAATGCGCTCTTCAATCCAAATACCAGACCTGATTTTGTACCGATCCATTCAAGGCACCTGGGAGAAATTCAACCATTTCGATTGGGAGCATATCAACTCCCTTGAAAATATGTTTCTGCATAACAATGAAGAAAGAATTTTAACAATTTGGAATTCCTGGTTGATGGACCCGGGCGATTTTGTCAATCCGGATTCGCCAGATGCTCTTGACCACTGGATCAATTATTATGCTGTCACTGCCGCCGAGCAAATCTACGCCAACGATTATGATGGCCTGTTCATCGATTCGGCCAGCCATCTGCTGAATCAAAACGCGGTATCTGGAATAATGCCAGATGATTATAACGAAGGTGAGTGGTATCAAAATCGATATGATTCTCTGGCCTTCATAAAATCATATCTCCCAGACAAATCCGTAATGTTCAATGGTCTGCACTCAAGTGGAGGCGCCGAAGATAGTCTGGCCAACACCGATGGTGGCATGTGGGAAACCTTTGCCTTCCAGCCGACAACCGGGGATTACCTGGGCATCAAGAATTGGTTTGAAGCAATCGACCTGATTGATCGACACCACGATGAAAAATCAATCTCGCTGATTTCGAAAAAACCTGGATTAGTAGAAGATATTCAGGCCCGCACATTCATTACAGCAAGTTATTTACTTGTCAGCCATCCCAATGTCATCCTATCGATGGTTGATCCCCAAGACAACTTGCTCACATCGATCTATTATTTCCCCGAATATACCCTCGATATGGGAAGTCCTCAGGGCAATTTCACGATTACAGGACAATCCTATGCCAGCCGGCATTTCGATAACGGCCTCGTCATCGTCAATCCTCACAGCGATCAGACTTTCAGTTACTCCCTGGACCGCGAATATTTGCAGGTTATTCCCGTCGGTGGCGGGTTGCTTCAAGAAGATGGCACCTTTGATGGAAAGCTGTCATTCGAGCGTGTATCAGGTGAAATTGAACTGTCCCCAATTAGTGGTGTAATTTTGGTGAACCCATAAGCACAGCATTAAAAAGTAATTTTTCTACCGTACATTTATAGCGAAAAGAGAAGGTTGAAAGCGAAAGTAAACCTGAATAGGCAAATCTTTCTTCAAGGAATACTTGAGCCAATCCAAACCGAGTCGAAAAATGCTCTTGTCAACACGGTCAGTACGATCAATGAGCTTGTGATCCCCAGTGGCGAGGGTGAGCAGCCCCAGGCAAACCATCCAAATGTAAGCCAGGCAAGCAGCTAACAGCAATCGGCTAAGTCGTGCGGGGTTGGCAAGATGGCTTTTGTGGATCTGAAACCCTCGACTTTTCTGGTCGGAAAAGAAGGTTTCGATGCGGAAACGACGCCGGTAAAAGTAAGCAGAATGGCTGGCGTTGGGCAAGTTTGTGACTAGGAAAATAGGTTCTTCATACTCGGAGCCCCACCAAACGACCAGATTGGCTGGCAAAGCAGCATCCTTGGTGAAAGCAATCGAATGGATCATGCGTAAACGTCCTTGGGTGACGTCAAAGGAGCCAATCTTGTACCAGTCTGACCCCTGCTGAACCAACAGATTGGGACCAGTACGCATCGCGAACTGCCAAGCTGTTTCAGTTTGTACCCAAGATAGCATTTCAGTTGTGTCATACTCTGCATCGCCCAACAAGACCACCTCGGCACCTTCTGGCACTAATGGCAGTACTTTTCTCAGGACTTCGATATGGCGTTCAGCGGTGGTGTGCCCTTTCTTGCCTTTGTAGACGACCCATGCCAATGGCAATAACCGAGTGCGATATACCACGCCGACCATCAATACCATGCAGCCGCGACCAACCTGGCTTCCGTCCATTGCTAAAACCAGCGGCTCGTCCGCCAAACCTGACAAAATATGCTGCGCAAATGGCATGTAGGTCACTTCTACTTCTATTCCAGGGTGCTTTACCCAGCGTCGCATTCGCATTTCAATGCTCTTATCCTTCGTATCACCAGGAATTTCTTCGCTCATTACCGAAAGTTGTGCTTTGCGGCTCATGATTATCCCGGTGATCATCATCACCAATGAAACCAGGTGTCCCTGATGGAACATTCTAAGTTGACCCTTGAGTGTTTTCAATACTTTTGTGTATACTTTCATTCGATCAGTCATGCTGTTCTCCTGTTCTTGTTTTTGGGTGAACATGAGTTTACTTCATGACTGATCTTTTCTCATCCTAGATGTACGGTAGAAAAAAAGTAATTAGATGTTATAGATTGGTCAGCATCTTGAGTAACGCAAAACGCAGTGGAGCGTGTATCGAAGGGTGCAGGTTAGCCAGGTCTTATTTCATAATCCGCACCCTTCGATACAGCTTTGGCTCTGCCACGGCCACTCAGGATGCTACTTGAGCGGTTTCAAAAATACTTCATATTATTTCGTTTACCGTCTAGTATTGAATTTTGGTTTAGTTGATTGCCTTTTTTTAGCTTTGCTCTGCATCCAAAGGCTTCCGGCTCCATGGACCCAAAAGCCGGGTAAAATCATCATCCGGCTTGCCATTCACAACAGGATAGCGCCGGTGCAAACTTTCAACTTTGACCAATATCTCGGGAACTGAAACCTGTCTTCCGGCGCGCTGCGACGAGCGGCGCACAAAGAGCGCATTTTGTGTGCGGTGACCAGCTGACCAGGGCAAACTCTGCTGCCACGAAAAAACCATTGGCTAAAACAAGCACGATAACTGCCAGTAATCTAAGTAAGTCATTTCCTATTGTAGATTCCATTGAATTTTCTCTTTAACTTGATCGAATAATTGCTGCTGCGCCATAACCGACTACTCGGGAGAAATCTCCAGTAACATCTCCGGATGTGGCGTAATTGAGGATATTAACCTGATCGGCACCTAGATCTTTTGCTGCCCACAAGACAGCGGCCATGGCACCACGGCCACAGGCAAATCCTTCGCCTTCTTCTTCAGCGCGAATTATCCCCTTAGGATCGAAGGCTTCAAGACGTTTCAATACTTCTCCGTCCAACTCTTTGGCATCCGCCTGGGAGTAGAAATGGGACAAATCCGTGCTGGCAACCAGAAGATAATTTTGCCCTTCTAAGGTTTTCGCCAGGGCTTTGCCCAATGCGCGTGCAACGCGGATGGTTTGATCACGCATCATCACTGGCAACAACTGAAATTCTCCGGCCAGCACCCGCTGCAAAAATGGCAACTCAATCTCCAGTGAATGCTCACCATCGTTGCGGATGGCCTCCAATCCATGCCCCAGTTCATCCTTCAAATGACTGCTCAGGCTTCGAACAGCTTGTTTGGTAATCGGAATTTCGCCCAGAGGTGTGGCATAGGCATCATGCCCCGAGGTGAGTAAAGGCTGGAAATACGGTTGGTGCATGGGTGAAATGACGGCAACAATATCGGGGGTCAGATCACGGACGACAGAAAAGGCATGTCCGGCCACAGGCCCCGAATAAATGTGTCCGGCGTGAGGGGCAACCAGGGCGATCACATCACCACCTAATTCAGGCAGGTCGGCAGCATCGATATATCCATCAACAGTAGAACTCAAACGATTTTTGTTATCAGAGTACCATTGACCAGCAATTGGAGAAGGTCGCAAATCATATTTCGTTTCCATCATAACCTCCATCACAATCGTTCTCTTCTAATTTGATTTTAGCACAACCTATAGGGAAATTACCCCAGAAGGGCTTCTTCCAAATTAAGTTCCCACCAGGGAAGGTCAACTTTAATTCTCCACTAGTTTTCTTCCCATAATTTCTTTATCCAAAGGGAGTATCTGATCAAATGGAGAATAATCAGATACGGGCTCCGTTCCAAATAAGCCATCGATTTTTTCTTTGATCATTAATGTTTGGGAAGATCTATCATAATTCAAAACAAGAAAATCATCGAATCTACCAATTTGTGGAATCGTATCTGTAAACATCGTATTCGTGAGAATATTCATCGCTGGAAAGGAAGGCACCGTAATATCATTGTAACGATAAAAAACACGAACTCCTTCTTTGTTGTATAAAGTTCTAAATGCGCAGCCTGGCTCCCAGGAACTTGAAAAAAGCGGGCGGTATTTCTGTCCATCATCATCGTAGCCATCCAACAAAAGTATTATTTGGGTATCCTCATCTAAATCCGGCACTTTCAAAAATAATTGCTGATAAAAAAGTTTAGTCTCGCCCCAAGAGTGAATATATGCATCCTGAACTTGCAAATGGATTATAGAGCCCCAAAGCATCAAGAACAAGGAAACCATCACTGTAAACCGCACTGCCGTACGATAGCCGCCAAAAATCCCAAACCCAGCAGAATGAATGATCGACAATAAGATCAGAACAATCCCTGGCGTACTAAACATGT
>CAYQQX010000256.1:0-4707 GCA_964419495.1 uncultured Anaerolineales bacterium | reverse complement strand
TTAGCTTTTTAGTCAATATTCCACACAAACGCAATATCGAATATTTTATACCTAATTGCTGGATCAACTTCTCGGCTTGGATCTTGGTCTTGGCATATTCGTCACCCATACTTGGACGCAGCGGATCGCCAACACGAATCTCAGGGTTTGCCACGCGATCCCCATAAACTGAAACCGAAGATGTGTACACAAGCCTGGGGGCAGGGTCCTGTTTTTTCATGGCAGCCAACAAATGCCTCGTCCCACCTACGTTGATGTCCCAGGCCAGCTGGGGACGATGATCTGCCATAGGGGGGATCAGCGCGGCCGTGTGAATCACGGCATCTGCGCCTTCAACGGCCCTGGAAACTGCCCCCGGATCGCGCAGATCACCCCAAAAGATGTCTACCTGACCTTGATAAGGACTAAATAGTTTACGTTCTACCTTTGTATCCAGGCAAAAAACGCGCAAGTTATATCGCTGGCGTCGATTCAACAGTTCGCGAAAGGTTTCAAAGCCCACTTCCCCAGAAGCGCCAGTCAACAGCAGGGTCTGTTTCATACTGCTAACTATACGACGATTCAGTCCCCAAATATAGATAGTATCCACCATCGTCTGGATGACGACAATCAAAGGGGTAAATGACGCGCGTCACATACTTCTCAGCAACGATAGAAATGGCTCTTTGGGAATTACCGTGAGAAACCTCACATTTTGGGGTGTGAGGCGTGCTGCGCACGCCCCACACCCCAAAATGTGGCCTCTTACCACGGCGATTCTTAGAGACCGATAGAAATAGCTTGGAGAAGGTGAATTGGCTATGATATGATCAACACTATGAAAAACAACGCAATCGAACCTGGGCTGTTGCGAATTTTTCGTTATTTCACCGGCATCGCGATGATTTATTACGCCGCCCTGGTGGTGTATACGGCAATCCAGACCGGCGAAGCAGATACCATCTCCCAAATTCAGTCGTATGTCAATTTCGGCATCAACCTGATCCTATTGGGGTATCTCTTTTGGGGCTGGCTGAGACGCAAGCTGAAGCGCTATTACCTACCGATTGCGTTGATCACGGCGACCGTTGTTCCGATCTTCAGCAACCTGATCTATCTGGCAGAACCTCAGGAAGATGCCTATCTGACGATTATGCGCAGCTGGCTGCTTTTCCCTATCATGATCGTCCCCCTGGTGCTGATCGCCTGGCAGTATCGCTTCCGCTTTGTGATGGCCTTTATCCTTTTTGCTACCCTGGTTGAATATTCAGTTCTGCTGCCTACTGTGGGGCCCATTGGTCTAGATACTGCGCCTATCCTGGGTGTACCCATGATCCGTGCCTTCGCCTTTGGCGTTGTCGGTCATATCGTCACTCGCCTAATCGACACGCAGCGAGCGCAGCGCAAAAAGCTCATCCGCGCTAATGTGCAGCTTAGCCAGCACGCCAACACATTAGAACAGTTAGCGACCAGTCGGGAGCGCAACCGCCTGGCGCGTGAACTCCATGATACACTGGCGCACACGCTCAGTGGCTTGGCGGTGAACCTCGAGGCGATCAAATTTATTCTAGGAGAGAATCAGGACGATGCCCATCATACAGTTCGCGAGATGCTTGATCATGCCTTGGAAAATACGCGTGAAGGCCTTGGCGATACTCGCCGGGCTCTCAAGGATTTGCGCTCTAAACAGTTGGAAGAATTGGGTTTAGGAATCGCTGTTCGAAATTTGGCCCATGATGCGGCACTGCGGGCTGGCTTCGAACTGCGTCTAAATATCAGCGGCAACCTGGATGACCTGCCCATTAATGTTGAACAATGCTATTTCCGAATTGCGCAAGAGGCGCTGCAGAATATCGTCAAGCATGCTCACGCAAAATACACCAGTCTTAAGCTCGTGGATGACAAAGGGATGCTGACCATGGATATCGCCGATGATGGAATCGGATTTAATATGCTGGGTGTCGGCAATGAAGATGAACTTGGTCTCAGAGGCATGAGAGAACGAGCGGCTGTGGTGGGTGCTGATCTTGATGTTTCCAGTTACCCCGGAGAGGGTACAACCATACAACTCTCAATGGAACTTCCTTATGATCAAAGTATTAATTTGTGATGATCAGGTGATTGTTTGTGAGGGGCTGCAAACCATATTGAATGCTGCGCCACAAATCGAGGTGGTTAGCACTGCCCATGATGGCACAAAGGCCCTGGAGCAGATCCCCAAATCAAATCCTGATGTGATATTGATGGATTTGAAAATGCCGTTGATGAACGGCATCATCGCTACCCGCAAGATCAAGGAGAAATACCCCGAAATCAAGGTTCTCATCCTGACCACGTACGATGACGACGAGTGGCTCTTCGATGCTGTGCGCGGCGGCGCATCGGGATATTTGCTTAAAGACACACCCCCAGATGAACTTATTGATGCAATCATCGGCACAGCGTCAGGAAAGACATTCGTGGATCCGAACGTGGCCGGCAAGCTTTTCGAAAGTTACAGCGAGAAACAGACGGCCAGGAACCTGCCCACCAATTTTCACCTCAGCGAGCGCGAAACAGATATCCTTGAATTATTGGCCCAGGGCCTTTCGAATGCCGACATCGCCAGCCAGCTTTATCTCACTGAGGGCACAGTGCGGAATTACACCAGTGAGATCTTCAAGAAATTGGGGGTTTCGGATAGAACTCAAGCCGCGGTATTGGCTTTAAGGTATGGGCTGGTCGATTTGGATGACTGACTGCACCATCATATGAGTGATGGTGTGGCGAGATGGCGTGCTGGATCACGCCTTCTCGCGCTATGTTGCTCTCGCCAACCCGAATTTGGATTACTAAAAATTTGTCTGAAAATCGCGAATCGCCCTGGAATAATTTCCAGGGCTAAAAATTGCACCGGATGAATCCGGCTAAGTCGCATTGCTTCCACGCCCGATTCATTGAGCGCTTTATTTTAGCCCGGCGATTCATCTCCGGGCGGCTTTTTTCCTCCGTAAGACTCCCCACCCAATCCCCATCTTAACCCCATGAAAACCTATGACCTGCTCATCATCGGCGGCGGCTCCGCGGGCCTGACGGCGGCAGACTTTGCATCCAAACTTGGAGTCTGGGTCTCTGCGTCTTTGAACCTTTGCGTCTTTGCGTTAACCTTTCCCCCTCAACTTCAACGCTTCATTCAGGTGGACAAGGTTGTGCCGCGTGGCCGGCATCAGCAGCAGCCCGGCGATGGTGCGCTTACTCCAGTACTCGACAATGCCCACAGCTTCAGGAACCACGGCAACTTCGTCTCGGATGCGTTGAAGTCGGTCGGGTTTTGTTTTCTCTTTGAGATCGCTAATTTGAAGATCAGCCGTAATCTCTCGCGTCCGGCGACCCACAGCCACACGATAGTCGCGCAAGGCGGCGACATCAATCGAGGCGCTCAAATCGGCCACCGCGGCCTCGCTCATGGCATTCCCAGAATCGGGTAGCTCGATATTCAGCTTCTCCAGCCAATCCCCTTCGCTGAAAATCTGCTGGGTATCCGCCACCAGGATATTCATAGTCATATCTTCGATACGGGCGATGTGCCAGATGGCCCAGGCGATGGAGTGCTCCCCACCCTTGGGGATGCCGCGCCACTGTGCATCAGTCAGATCATCCAGCACCAGATCCTCTAAGGAAACTGTTGCAGGCGAAGTTACCTTGGCAGAATGCAGCGCGGCGTGCTGATCCAGGAACAACTGCATAGCCACCTTGTGCTGGTCGTAGCTGGTCATGATCTCTCGCAGTTGGGATTGCTTGTTCATCAATTTTTTTCGTAGAGTTTCTGCATTCATCTATCATTATCTCCAAATATTTGGTCGCCTGATCCTCTTGCAAATTTAAGGCCGATGAATGGGGAAATTATAAACGAATATTAAAATCAAGACCCCGTAGGCCTTACCCTAGAATCCTACGGGGTCCAATTTAGTTTATAGCTAAGGACAGCTTTTAAATTCAATCTTGAACGAAAACGACTCCTACGAATAAATTACCTAAGCTGCTACATGTTTCTGGCTGCCAACCGGTTGCATCTGCTCACGCCTGGGCGGCGAAGCAGATCAAATCAACGGCGGGGTCTTTGACATCTGGATAGGTTTCGGGGTCTGCCAGGTGTTCGGCAAGTTGATACTTCCAGGTTGGTCGGACTTTGGTCTCTGGGTGGCGCAAAGAACCATTTTTCCCATTCTTGATCCCAAGATTGGGAATCTCATAATTGCCCCCCTAACCCCTCAACTTTGGAGGGAATCTAATAATTTCAGTAGATCACGATTTTGTTTCATTGCGAGGCGTTTCGTGCCGAAGCAATCCCCCTCTAAAGGGTGGAGATTGCTTCACTCCGTTCGCAATGACATCAATACACGAATGTGCTCAAATAATGTAATGGGCATTAACACTCTGAACACTTGTGTCATTCTGAGCGAACGAAAAATCCCTTATATGTTCAATTTGTTTGAGCCTTTGCAGGTACAAAATGACTCGGCCTTTCAGGGATTCTTCGTCGCTTCAGCCGCTTCTCTTCCTTCGCTCCTCAGAATGACAAGGTAAAGTGTTCGACATCATTCTAACCATTACAGAATGTGTTCGAATAATATGAATGACACGAATTTAATATCAATCGATTCGTGTCATTCGGCTCATTCGTCAAAATTTGTGATAAAAGATCAAGATCGCTGGTCGATCATCACCCCAAGCAATTCTTTCAACAAC
>CAYQQX010000255.1:0-4732 GCA_964419495.1 uncultured Anaerolineales bacterium | reverse complement strand
GGGCTGGTTCCGCCGGATGGAGGTAATCGAGGCTGAAGGTGTATGATTTTCGGGTCCGGTCACAGCCTGTGACAAAAAGAGTGTATTCGCCATCAGGGTATTTATCCGCCTCTTCGATTTCTACCGGGAGATAGATGGGAATATTTCCACGATGACTGACGGGGGAAACCGAAAAGGTGTCAATTTGACCCTGGTCTTCATGAATGAGCGTGGTTACCAGAGTATCGCCTTCATCGAAACCTTCTGCCAGCACGGTGACTACTTGCCCCGGCCGGTATGTGAAACCTTGATGTGCCTCGGTGATGATGGGCATGGTGGAAACTGGATCTCTTGGTGAAGTATCTATGTTGGGCGTCACCATTTGAGCGGGGAGAGTTGGTTGTTCTTCATCATCTGCGTTAGAGATGGTCTCTTGCTCCAAGCTGGCGCCAATCGTGTGAGTTCCCAGTATTTTCGTCGTTGGAGAACAGGCTGTAGTCCATATCGAGAGAATCAGTATGGGGATTAGAATTACTCGTTTCATGCGAATGCTCCTTTGAAAAGTGACTTAAAACAAAAAGCGCCCTGATCTGGGCGGGAAATCTTGCAACTGATTCTACTCAGCAGCAAGACAGGGGTTTCCCGTCAGATAGGACACTACGACGGAGATTGTACTCATTGCCCTGCGGTTTTGTCAAGGAAAATACAGGGAATGTTAATGCAAAGTAGTATCGGCTTGAAGGTTTCTGAGCGCCATCAAGAAAAATTCTAGTGAATCAGGGAAATCTTTCAACCCAAGGAAATGATTGAGCGCAATTGTTCTGTTGAACGATTGGTAGTGTGTATCAATATCACTGCGAGAATGCGCAGGATCATCTTTTCATCTCGGTTATATAAAACGGATCAAGGTAATGAGCATGCCAGTTTCTCCAAATTGGTTACAGATTACCGAACATGATAATCGATTATCGAGCTCCTGGCGGCGCCATGCGCCATAGAATTTCGAACGGATGAGATAAGTAGCCAACACAGCAGGCAAAACATTCATTGCTTGTGCCCTCGGGCGGGCTGCTTGCCAGCACGGTTTGACTGTCCGCTACTTCCGTCTGTCCCGCTTTTTCCAAGAGCTCAAGATCGCTCAGATTGAGGGTGATTATCCCCGCTTGATCAAATCTCTCTCCAAAACTCATTTGCTCATCTTTGACGATTGGCTGCGCGACACGCCATCTCTTGCTGATACTCAGACCCTATTGGATATCCTGGATGACCGTTATGGACGCTCTGCTACTATGCTGATTTCTCAATTCCCCCTTGATACCTGGCATGCCCGCTTCCCAGACCTTACCCTGGCTGATGCCATCCTAGATCGTCTCATCCACAATTCCCATCGCATTGTTCTGAAGGGCGATTCACAGAGAAATATGCGCGGCGAGCAGAGTTTATCGTCCACTTGATGTATAATTCTCTTGACCAGGTTTGTTTTTGTTTCGGGTGGACGATTATTTTCGGAATCACTGGTCGTTTTCATCGGAATATGCAAGTAGTTGAACAAGAGGTTCACTTGAATACAAATTGGTTACAAGAAAGCTATCTAGAAGCCTATCATTTTGCGGCTATAGCACATAATTTTCAAGGATTTCCTGGCACGGATTTGCCTTATATTATGCACATCAATTTTGTGAGTATGGAAGTAATAGCTGCTTTGAATTATGAAAAAGATCGGGATGGTGATTTAGCAGTACAGTGTGCGTTGCTACATGATGTTATTGAAGATACGGAAGTAGAATATGATGATGTTCGAGATAGATTTGGTGAAAATGTGGCAAATGGTGTGTTGGCGTTAACCAAAAATGCTAGGTTGAAGAAAGAAGATCGTATGAGTGATAGTTTACAAAGGATCAAAAAACAATCTTATGACATTTGGATGGTAAAACTAGCAGATCGGATCACAAATCTCGCTCCACCACCGCACTATTGGAGTAAAGATAAAATAGCACAATATCGGGAAGAAGCTATCGAGATTCACAATGCATTGAATGAAGCGAGTGAATATCTTTCCCGAAGATTGATACAGAAAATCGGGGAATACGAAAAGAATTTGTAGAAAAAATGCATCAAGCTGAATGTGTCTTATGACCAGAAAATCAGTAATACTTCGTGACATCCACGATGAATTAGGCAGCCGAAGTTTGACGGCATCTCTATCTGACGATGGCACACTCACTATCGAGGGCCAAGACCTTGGCGATGGTGTCGAGCAATGTTTTGGCCCCGAAAATCGTGAATACGAATGGGCATGGACCATTCAATCTTCCAACGTGCCAAAACTTAGATTAGCATTGGATGCCGGGGATGATGTTCTCGCGGCTATGGCCGCAAAATTCTCCAACGATGCTACTTTTGATTTTGATGCTTTTATAGAAGACCAGGATATTCCATACGAATTTTGGTCTCGCATCGGCGAGTGACTCGAAGAATACAATGCCATTCGCCTTTTTACTTAAATCTCTGATTAATATATTCCTGTGTTTGACTTGGGGAAAGCTCACTAGTCGATGGACCGGTACGAACATATTATCGTTCTTTTTTCTCTTTATCTAATACAAAAACCGGTGAGGAAACTTTGTCTGTCTGAACAACTAGAACCCGGTCATCGTGGTAATCTTCAAAGTGTAAATGGATATTGGTCATTACGTTTATGCCCATTCTGCTTTTTATGATATTCACAAGATGGAGTGCTAATTTATCTTCGTTTTCAAAGCCTTCAATATCAAGGCCAATAGGACTGCCATCATCTGCAACCCCAATGATTAGTGTCCCACTCGAAGTGTTTAGAAATCCTGCTAACGTTTTTAGGATGGCATGTTCCATCTTATGGTCTTTTCTGCCTGTATGAAGGTTAATACGCAATGTGGATTTGAATTCTAAAGCTTCAGACTCGCCATCTTTAACCAACTGATCAATGTTGAGTTCCTTTTCTTCTTCCAAATCAACAGGTGAAACACATAAAGTTTTATATCCTTCTGAAATTACATGCGCAATCAATTCTCTGCGTTTTTCTAGAAAATCACCATATTCCATGGTTTCCCACTGGGTGGGCAAAGCGTGGTAGTGATACATCTTATCTAACTCATCCTGTGTGAAGCGTTCTTTTATTTCTGGATAAAATTCACTAGGGGCATGGGCACCAATATCGGCATTGTCCCCCGTAGGGTCCAAAAACCTCGTCCGAGCGAAAATGGATCATTTCTGCTCATTGGCAAGTAAAGGAGACACCAGAAAAATGTTACAGAGCAATGGTTGCAGGGCGGGGGTGACGGAAACGATTGAAGGAAAAGTGCGCGCAAGAAGGAAAAATGCTTTTTCAGGCGCGGCGATAGACTATACTTATCCCCAAAAACTGGACCACGAGCTAAGGTGATAAAAGGCTAAAATAAACCTAGTTTGTGGAGACAGAAAAAATGACAATAAAACGAAAAAGACATAGTGCAGCGTTCAAGTTTGAAGTGGCTTTAGAAGCAGCAAAAGGATTGCAAACAGCGAGCCAAATTGCGAGCGAACGAGAAGTTCACCCGAATCAGATCAGCCAATGGAAGACACAATTGCTAGATGAAAGTGCCTCTATATTCAGCAATAAAAACTTCCTTAATGAAAAAAATCAAAACGAACGGGAAACAGCGCTTTATGAGCAAATCGGTCGTTTGAAAATGGAACTGGAGTGGCTGAAAAAAAAAGTCGCCAGACGGTGCTGAGGCCAAACGAACGATGATAGAAAGAACCCACCCCGACATCAGTATTCGTCGTCTGTGTGAATTGATCGGGCTGAACTGGGCATCGTATTACTACAAACCGGCCAGAGAGACAGACTTCAATCTAATAATGATGCGCCTTATTGATGAACAATACATGAAAACACCGTACTACGTCTATCCCAAAATGACAGTTCATCTGCGCCGGGCAGGATATGCGGTCAATCCCAAGCGCATTCGGCGATTGATGCGAAAAATGGACTTGATGGCGATCTATCCAAAGCCTCGAACGACCATTCTCGCACCAGAAAACAAGATTTATCCCTATCTATTGCGAGGTTTGTCGATTACTCGACCGAACCAAGTCTGGTCTACCGACATCACCTATATTCCCATGCCTAAAGGGTTCATGTACTTGGCGGCTGTGATGGATTGGTATAGTCGTTATGTGCTTTCCTGGAGATTGTCCAACACCCTGGATGGCACTTTCTGCTTAGCCGCCTTGAACGAAGCTTTGCAGCTTGGCAAGCCTGAGATATTCAACACCGATCAAGGTGTTCAATTCACCGCCCACGCCTTTACTGTCACTCTGGAAGATGTTGGAATTCGGGTTAGTATGGATGGCCGTGGTCGTGCTTTTGATAATATCTTCATCGAACGTCTCTGGCGCTCAGTGAAGTATGAAGATATCTACATCAAAGACTATGCTACCGTACCCTGTCCTGGCTACTTAACTCATCCACGGATTTTCGGGTTGATTCTCGGTTAGTTTTCACCAGCAGGCCATTCAATTCCTGAGTTTGCAAGCGAATAAGGGAGAGAATCTTAAAAAAGCGGAGTGCAGAAAAAAGCCATAAGCGGACATTTTCAGGAACCAGAAAAACACAAACAGGCCATCAACAATTCGTTGGTGGCCTTTGACTGAGAGCAATTGCTAAAAAGGGGTTGCAGTCAGTTCGTACTGACAGCAGACCGAGCGTAGCTGTGGTGGAGTCCGCCCAGGA
>CAYQQX010000254.1:0-4767 GCA_964419495.1 uncultured Anaerolineales bacterium | reverse complement strand
CAAAAATCTTGGAATCAAGAAGGCGAATCTTCCTCCTCACCTTCTTGATTCATAATTAAGTGCATCACTATTTTGCTATGTTGGGGTTTCTCCCTACTAAATCTTTATTTAAGGTAACAGATGATGAACACACGAATATATAACTTCAACGCTGGTCCAGCTGGATTGCCTTTAGCAGTGTTAGAAAAGGCGCAAGGCGAATTCTTGAATTACAAGGGATTGGGTATGTCCATCATGGAAATGAGCCACCGCTCAGCGCCTTTCGATGCCTTGATGGAACAGGTTGATCAGGATTTACGTCAGTTGCTAAACATCCCCAACCATTACAAAATCCTCTTCCTTCAAGGTGGCGCCAGCTTACAGTTCAGCATGCTTCCCATGAACCTGCTCCCCAAAGATGGCTCTGCGGACTACGTCATCAATGGCGTTTGGGGGCAAAAAGCGATGCAGGAGGCGCTCAAATTAGGAGAAGCCCGAGTAATTGCTTCATCGGAAGAAACGGGTTTCGACCGCCTGCCTGATCTGAACCCATCTACGCTTGACTCAAAAGCGGCTTACCTGCACTTCACTTCCAACGAAACCATCCACGGGCTACAGTGGACTCAAGAACCGACTCCTCCCAACGGAGTCCCGCTGGTGTGTGATATGTCCTCCGACATACTCAGTCAGCCAATTGACATTTCAAAATACGGCCTGATATACGCCGGGGCTCAGAAAAACGCCGGACCATCTGGAGTGACAATGGTCATTGTCCGAGATGACCTACTAGAAAAGGTGCCAGAGAATTTGCCCGTGATGCTCGACTACCGGCTCATGGTAGCGAAAAACTCACTGTACAACACCCCACCCAGTTTCTCCATATACATGTTAGGTTTAGTATTGAACTGGCTGCTTGAATTGGGGGGGCTCGAGGAGATTGCTAGACTCAACATACAAAAGGCCGCCCAGCTTTATCAAGCTATCGATCAAAGCGATGATTTTTTCCACGGTCACTGCAAGGCAGAACATCGATCCTTGATGAACGTAACCTTTCGCACGCCTTCTGAAGAATTCGATCAAGTTTTTGTCCAGAGCGCCGCTGAAAAGGGATTGATTGGGCTAAAAGGCCACCGATCTGTGGGCGGCTTGAGAGCCTCGATTTACAATGCCTGCTCGATCAAATCCGTTGAGGTCCTCGTAGAGTTCATGCTCGAATTCCAAAGAGAATATAGGTAGAGAAATGTCCAATCCAAACTTGCAAAAGATTCTCGTCACGACACCATTCGATCAAGCCGGGTTGGAAATCCTGCGCGGTAGTGCCGAATTGGATATCCGCCCAGGTTTATCGCCCAATGAATTAGAAAGCATCATCGGTGAGTACCACGCGCTGATTGTCAACAGCGAATCGCTGGTGCCCGATCGCACGATTGAATATGCCTATCAGCTTCAAGTTATCGGGGTTGCTGGGGCATCTTTAGAGCACCTCAACGTCAGCGCGGCGCGAGCGCAAGGTGTAGCTGTAGTCAATATCCCCAATTCGCGCTCCCTGGCATTAGCTGAGCAAATTTTCGGTGCTATGCTGTCTTTGGCACACCGACATCAGGCTGTTGGATTATCAGGAAAAACCCTGGGGATTATCGGTTTCGGTCCCGTAGGCCATGAAGTCGCACGACGGGCGAAAGCCTTTGGGATGCGGGTCCTGGTCAACCAGCCGCGCCTCACCCCAGAGTTGGCTCTGACAGTTGGTGTTGAGCTGTGCGATTTTCAGAGGCTGCTGGAAAGCTCAGATATCATTAGCCTTCATGTTCCCAGCACACCCAATATTCGCGGTCTGATAGGCAAGGATGAGCTGGCCCTTACACCACCGGGGTGCATTTTGATCAATGTCAGCAACCCTGAAGCTGCCGATTATGGCGCTCTTGATAGGTGCATAGAAAAGGGACAGATGGCAGGAGCGGCCGTGATTTCTGATCCCGACTTGGAGAAGGTTCACGCCAATCTCACCTGGATAGACATTCAAGCACCGGGCAAAGTGCAGGTCGACCGGGATATTGCCATCGATTTGGCCAAAAAGATCGTCAATCAGTTACAGAAAAGGCGCCCCGGCAACCCCCTGTCCCTACACGTGGTCCCGGTAGAACGAGTGCTGCCCCATGAACATTTCGATCCGGAGAGGGTCGGCGATCTGGCCGAAAGACTAGAAACGGCTGAAACCCTGGTGAATCCCCCAGTAGTCGTCGAATGGGGAGGTTACTATATTATATTGGATGGCGCCACGCGCACCACGGCGTTCAAACAACTGGGATACCCTCATATCGTCGTGCAGGTCGTCTCAGCCGAGGACGAACATCTCCTGCTGCACACCTGGTACCATGCCCTTTGCGGACCCAAACCACAGAACTTGCTATCGCATCTGCAAGATAGGGAGAGTTATAAGATCCTCCCTGCTACCGGTTACAGCTTAGCCAATGGGGAGATCTATCCGCGGGTGATATGCAGTCTGCATTTCCTCGACGAACAGAATTATTTTATCCAACATTCGATGCATGTTGATCGACTGACAGCGCTGAATGAATTTGTGGCTGACTATACGGAAATCGCCAAAATTGAAAGAACACTGAACACCGATAAAAGCGAACTTGCCAATGAAGTCAAGGATCTTACGGCTTTGGTGATTTTCCCCCAATTTTCGATCAAGGATGTATTATTGGCAGCCGCCGATGGACAACTTCTACCCGCCGGGATTACGCGCTTCGTTATTCCAGGACGGGTATTACGACTTCATGCAGATTTGGAATATTTGAGATCAGCCGAATCGCTGGCCCGCAAGAATGCCTGGCTCGATCGCCTGCTGGCCGACAAGATGACGCGCCGGCGCGTGCGCTACTACCAGGAGCCAGTCTTTTTATTGGATGAATGAGCTCATTCCAATTCTGTTGCTAATCTCTGATCTATGAGATATTTTCGAAAACCACCCCATTTTGTAATCTCTTGCATCCCCTTACAAATATAGGGCTCTCCGAGAATTCCAAAAACCCACTCCCCATCGTTAAGACTCACTTTGCCCATGGTTAGCCCAGGGGGTTCGCTTCTCAAAACTTCAATGATCGCTTCGGGGGATAGCTCCCAGTAGCGCAGAATGGCGACTCGCCATTCGTTGTAATCAATACAAGGCTGGTAGCCTTCTACAGCGCATTCTTTTATTTCTAATAAGCGTTGATTTACACTCATTTATCTGCTCTCCAATTAAAGCCACCTGATACCTGAATATCACCAGCAGAACGTCCGATCAGAACCTCAAACTGGCCTGGCTCGACAATCCAGGCTTTTTGAACATCATCGTAGAAAGCCAAATCCTTTTCTTGGAGCAACAAAGTGACAGTTTGTGTTTCTCCTGGGTCGAGTTCTATCTTGGCAAATGCTTTCAGCTCTTTGGGTGGACGAATTAGACTTGATTGCACATCTCGCAGATAGAGTTGAACAACCTCTTGCCCACTTCTGACCCCAGTGTTGGTCACATTAACCTGAACCTGGATTACTGCTCCTGGGCCATAATGGTCTGCGTTCAATCGAATATTGTCATATGCGAAGATCGTGTAGGAAAGGCCGTGCCCAAAGGGAAACAAAGGCTCAATTTCCTTTTTATCATAATAGCGGTAGCCGATAAAAAGCCCCTCCCCATAACGGACTACGCCGTTTTCACCAGGGAAATTAATGTGAGCAGGGTTATCCTGAATACGCTTGGGGAAAGTGGTAGGCAATCTACCCGAGGGGTCTGCTTCTCCGAAGAGTACGTCTATAATAGCGTTGCCGGCCTCTTGTCCCAGGTACCACATTTGCAAAACTGACTTGGCCTGATCCAGCCAGGGCATATGCAGAGGGGAGCTTGCATTGAGCACAACAACGGTGTTCGGATTGGCCGCGGCCACGCGTTCGATGAGTTTATTCTGCTCACCTGGCAAATCCATGTTGACACGATCTTGGCCTTCGCCTTCCCATTCCGAAGTTAACCCAGCAAAAACAATGGCGACATCGGCATTCTTTGCCAGTGCAGCAGCATCCCCAATAGGATCGTCTGGTTGTGGAGGCAGGCATCCCAGCCGGATGGTGCGCCACCGCCCTCCCGGCAAGGAGGCGTACTCGATTTGAAGAGAGTATGACTGACCTGCTTTAAGATGAACCTCTTTCGTCTCCCTGATCCACTCTGTTTCGATCCCGTCGAAGTTTTGTGGCTGTTTCATCTCAGCTTCATCCCACCAATCTAATAATATTTCGCCATCGAGCCACCAGCGGGCACGCCCCACTGCCGTTAAGACAAAGGTATACGAGCCGGATTCCGGTGCAGTCCAACTGCCAGACATGCGCAGCGAAAACGCGGCCAGGTCATGATCCGGGGCACTTTCCCCAAACCAGGCCTGCTGCGTGCCTCCTGCCAGGAATTCTTTAAACGGGTTTCCCGCCAGGGATGTGTTGTCATACTGCTGGATTGAAACCTTCCCCGGCACGCCATCCGCCGATGATAAACCTTGAGGATCGAGCAGCGGCACATCTCGATGAATCGACGGCCCAGGGGCATATTTCACATCCAGTTTGTCACCAAAGCGAGACTGAATGGCTTCCAACGGATTGATGACATAATGCGGATTCACTTCCGAGCTACCACCGCCCTGGAATGTGATGGTCTGTGCAGGCCTGCCGATAATCGCCACAGAACGGGTTGTTTTGGCTTCAAGCGGAAGCAGATTTCGCTCGTTTTTTAGAAGCACAATCGCCTCGCCCCCCGCTTTG
>CAYQQX010000253.1:0-4792 GCA_964419495.1 uncultured Anaerolineales bacterium | reverse complement strand
GGTAGGTGGCAAAATGATAGAATTAACATTTTATTTCGCATTCAAATATTGCATCGCTGCCAAAAGTACTTCTTCTACCATGCGATCTCGAAAAACCGGATCATCAATTCTGCCGTTGTGGAACAGAATAAAGGGCATATTGACCATCCCCAGAGCAGTGGTGGCCGCCACCAGGGGATCACGTTGCGCGAAATCTCCCCGCTCCATGCCAATTATCAGCAAATCTGCTAACGGATCAGCCGCGATTAATTTCTTCTGCAGACCTTCTTCCAGGTACTCATTTCCTTTATCTGGAACAACCCAACCCATCCGGTATATATTCGGGTTTTCTTTGGCATAAGTAACTAAAATGCCCAGTAGTTCTTCTACTAATTGGGGAATATCTTCGGTTGAAGCCCGTTCTTTTATCTTTTCGAATACACTTGACCAATTCGATAACATTCGGTTCCGCAACGCCGAAACAATTGCAGCTTGATTCTCGAAGTAAGTAAACAATGACATATGCGACATCCCCAAGCGTTTCGCAATCGCCCGGCTGGTAATTGCATCGGGACCATCTTCCTTTAGAATAGCCTGCGTCACATCCAGAATTTTTTCGCGCATGGCTTGAATTTCTGTGGCAGTTTTCTTTGGTCGGGGCATAATCAAAACTCCTATAAAGGATGATCTAAATTATACACCGTACAAAATTGAAATTAATTCAGTACTTGACTCTTTTTTTGTACTATGTATAATTTATACAATGTAAATTTTATCATATTTTTTATATTGCGTGTGAAGAAGATTTTGGAGAAAACAGAATGAAGAATGAAAAGAATATCCCCAAATTTGTATCGAGTGTTGCTATCTCTCTTGGTGTCTTGGACCTAATTCGTGGTTTTATGCACACAATTTTGCTGGAGTACGCGGCAATCAATATTGCAGGCTTGGATCTTTCATCCGCTGTAGCAACTGATCTGTTGCAGTTGTTGGGCGTTTTTGGGATTTCCAACTACATCACCGGTGTGATGTTGATCTTGCTGGGATGGAAAGCACGTTCGCTGGCGTTGACCATGTTGGGTGTCATTCCGGCAGCTTATTTGGTCGGTGTAGTGGCAATCAATATTAATTCTGCATCCTACGCTGCAACCCAGGCGAACTGGGGCGGGGCGCCTATGGTGATGGTTTACATGGCGGTTTGTATCATTACCTTTATTGCCGGTTTAATTGTGTCGAAAAGAAGTACTAATGCTTGAAAAACTATTCCCAAAAACCATTGATAACCAGTATCGCGGCATGGCCATTGCCAAATGGGTATTTGTAGCAATGATCATCCTAACCGTTGGCCGCTCTCTTGCCCATATGTTTCTGCCCGATGGTGGCGCACAATCCATCGCCACTATTCCCTTGAGTGCCTTCTCATCAGAAGCTTCAACGGTGATCATCGGCATGTTCGCCCAGTGGGGTTTGACCCAGCTGATGTTTGGCTTACTGTATGTACTGGTGATCTGGCGTTATCAGTCATTGATCCCACTCATGTGGTCTTTTATTTTTGTTGAATGGATTGGTCGGCTACTTATAGGTTTTTACAAACCCTTTGAAACTGTGGGCATAGCTCCGGGTGCGATTGGCAACTTGATCTTTCCTATCGTTGCATTGGTTATGTTGGTACTTTCACTCCGAGAAACCAAACAAGAATCGCTATGACAAAACAGAAAAAACTGATCCTATTGAATTGGAGCATCGCAGGTGTACTGATGATCCTGTTTCTTGCTTGGCACGGCGCTTTTGAAGACCCGGTGACCAGTGAAGAAATTAAATACTATGTCGAGCGATATCAGGCCAAACATCCCGAAGCAGATACCAGCAACCTAAGGCAGTTTCTCGAAGAAGATGATGGCAAACCAATTGTGATGGTCAATGCCATCAAACTCTACGACACGCCCATCGAGGTGAACGGTCAAAATTTTGGAACCACATCTGAAGAAGCATTAAGCGAATACACCAGTTTCGTACTGCCATACTTGCTCAAACGGGGCAGCTATCCCATATACAACGGCAATGCCGTGTTCGACTCAATAGAAATATGGGGGATTGAAAATGCTGAAGAATGGGGCAGCGGGGCCCTGATGCGTTACCGCAGCCGCAGAGTAATGATCGAGATGTCCACCGATCCGGTTTTCGATCAATTCCATGATGCCAAGATCGCTGCCATTGAGAAAACCTTCGCTTTCCCTGCCACTACTGTAATCTCTACTGGAAATCTGGATTTGACAGTTGGTTTGGTTCTACTTTCACTCGCTTTAGGAATGCAGTTGTTTATCAATGGTACAGGGAATGAAACCGGTGATTAAAAAGGCAATCCCAATCATTCCAGAGTACATCGGCGTTTCGATCGCTTCTGTTGGCATGGTGATGATCGGAAAACGGATTTCAGAAAAAATAAGAATAACTCGCTTGCCTGAAATAGAAGTTGTTTTGGCAGGTGATTGATATAAAAATTGCAAGGAGTAACACATGTCTAAAATAAACCGAAGAGATTTTCTAAAATTGGGTGGGCTAACGGCCTTCTCTTTACCGGTGATTTCCAAAGTAGGCCAGTTGGGGAACTACGATTTGATCGAATCGAAAGAGAAATTTGGTGGTTTCACCATCAAAACACGCAAAGATGATGATCGTCTGTTTGAATTTGGCCCCAATTACACTCGCTTTGATGCCACCAACGCCATTCTGAGCCGCATCTGGTGGGATGATGATTTCAACGAAAAAGCGGATGCCACCCAAACCGTTTACGAGAAGAATGACCCCGGTTATACCCAGGTGGATAAAGCCCTTTCCGCGGGAGCTGCCTATGTGGCTATGTACGAAGGGACCGATTCATCGATTGGGTTCCTAGGTCTTCATAACGGCTTGATGGGATTGGATCCCAAGGTAAATGCGCCCGGTCAGGGCCCCTCTTTTGATGGCCGTTGGGACCATGATCATCTTACATCTGAAGAAGTGACGGCTATTGTGAAGAAAGCTAGCCTATTTCTGGGAGCATCGATGGTGGGCGTCACAGATTTAAACGAAAAGTGGCTTTACTCTCATTACTATGATGGCTTCTCGCAGGCCAGAGCGCCTATCAAGGTCACCAAGGTCGAAAAAGTGGAACTCCCCGAAGGGCAGGTTTCACCTGAAGATGCCCGGCAACTGATAAAAGCCGAATTGGAAAAGATGGATGGGCAGGAACTCAAAGACCTTCTGGTTGATGTTTTGGAAAATATAGATCCGAACTTGCTACCCAGTAGCGCCCCCTCCCCCAGCTTTGTTAAAGCGGTACCGGTCAGTAAATTCCAAGGACAGGCGGGACAGTTGGTTACCAATTTGCCTAAACTTGCCTTGGGCGTGATCGCCGATAAATTAGGCCTGGATATTGAGATCGCCGAAGTAGACCCTGGCGAATCCGCTAAACCACGCTACCTGGAAGACGGCACTTTGGCAATCCCTGAAACGATGAACAAGGTCATCGTACTGGCCTTCGAAGAAGATTTTGATGGCATCGAAGCGGCCCCCACTCACCTGACCGTGGCTATCACGCAGGATGGTTATTCCAAGATGGCGATCACTGGCGGTTCTTTGGCGCAGTTCATCCGTAAGCTGGGCTATAACGCCATTCCCTGCGGCAACAATACCAATATCAGCGTGCCGATGGCGATTGAAGCCGGTTTGGGTGAAGGTGGCCGCAGTGGGATGTTGATCACGCCTAAATACGGTCCACGGGTGCGTATTGCCAAGGTCATCACCGATATGCCCCTGGAAAATGATAAGCCCATCCAATTCGGCGTGGAAGAATTCTGCAAAGCCTGTATGAAATGTGCTGAGCTGTGCCCCAGCCAAGCCATTTCCTATGAGGATAAGACGATGGAAGCCGCCAATATCAGTTCCAACTCGGGCGTGTTGAAATGGTCATCCAACCCTGAAAAATGCTGGGAAGGCTGGATCGCCAACGGCAGCGGCTGCGGTGTCTGTATCCGCGTTTGCCCCTTCAACAAGCCTGAAAGCTGGCTGCATGATGTCACCCGCATCATGATTGGGGCCGGGTCTGGATCAATTGACAAGCTGCTGGTCAATTTGGATGATGCTGGCGGCTACGGCACCAAAGAACCCAATATGATCTTCTGGGAAAGTGACAAATTCATCCATATTAAGGACTAAGTGTTGGGCGGTATTCACCGCTCAACTTTACAAGGAGAATAAAAATGATCGTACATTTATTAATTGGCGCACTTGCTGCAACAGTCCTGCTTCTATTGGTCGACTACGCCCGTAAAAATGACCTGACCCTTAAATGGTGGCACTTGTTGATCACCGTTTTGGGTATCCTGTATGCCGTTTTTGTTTTGGAATTGATCGTTGGTTTCCTGGCCGAAGGGGCACCACAGGCCGCCTTGGTCATAGGTGGAATGGCCGGGATTGTGGCTATTGTCTGGGGTGTGTTGCTTGGGCGCATTGTGTTTGTGAAAGCATAGTTGTAATATAAAAAACAGATGGAGTAACGATAACATATAATTCGTGCTTCATCTGTTTTCATAATGAGTTCCTTCTCTAATTTTCCCACTAGGAATATCTCTTAAGCTCATTCGGGTTTCACGCTTTTCAGCCACCTAACGATTTCATCACACGCCTGCGGCGCACGCAAGCTAATTTATTGTAAACCATGTTTTTGACCTGAATTTTCGCGCCGCATTGGATCCTGCGAAGCAGGTCGTGTGCATGTTGGGTTATTAGAATGAAGTGGTGGGGCGTGGCAGATGATGTGCTACCCTTTGTT
>CAYQQX010000252.1:0-4792 GCA_964419495.1 uncultured Anaerolineales bacterium | reverse complement strand
TATTAAACTTTCCCTTTTTTGAGGAGGGCTGTCTCTAACCTTTTTAGACAGCCCCGGGAAACTCACTTGGTGGCTTTTTGCAGTAGAGTCATGAATATATCTTATTTGACATGTATACAAACTAACGTTTCAAAGTTTTTAGCAATTGGCGTAATTTCTTGGGAAGGGGTGCTTCAAAAGTCCGCTGGCTGTGCTCCCCCGGGATGATGATCGAAAGTTTTTGGGCGTGCAGGAATTGGCGCTCTGTCGGCAGGCTTGGCTGTCTGCGACCATAAACCATATCGCCAACCACTGGACATTGGATGAAAGCCATGTGCAAGCGAATTTGGTGTGTGCGTCCAGTGAGAATTCTCACTTCAAGTAAGGTGTGTGTGTCAAAACTTTCAACGGTGTAATATTCACTGATGGAATCGCGCCCTTTGTGTGGGGGTGTGATTGCCATGCGTTGCCGGTGTGATGGATCGCGGCCGATGGGCGCTTCGACACGTCCCTTAGGTGTGGGAGGTGCCCCGTCCACCAAAGCCAGATACGATTTGCCTACCTGACGGTCCTGAAATTGATCGCTCAACCAGCGTTGGGAACGGTCGTTCTTGGCCAGGATGATAACACCGGATGTGTCTTTATCCAGTCGGTGGACGATGCCGGGGCGTTTCTCCCCACCCACGCCCTCGATCTCAGGAGCATGAGCCAATACGGCGTGAACCAACGTGCCACTGCTGTGTCCTGCGGAGGGGTGCACTACCATCCCTGCAGCTTTGTTGATTACGAGCACATCATCATTTTCAAAAATGATATCTAACGGTACAGCTTCAGGAATTAGACCAGTGGGTTCGGGTGCGGGAATGGTAATGTCGACTCTGGTCCCATGAGTTAGAGAAAATCCAGCTTTGTGGGGAATCTCGTCTTCCACCGTAACATGACCTGATTCGATCAATGCTCGAATGCGCGAGCGCGATAATTCAGGGATGCGCTCAACCAGGAATTTGTCTAAGCGTTGAGCAGAATCACCTTCGAAGATGAATTTGAAAGACTGATCACTCACTTTGAATTTCTACCGCGCTCGAAGTTTGCCCAACTTCTTCAAGTAGTTGTTCGGTTTCTGTTTGTGTGGATTGCTGCTTTCTCTCTAATATCCACATTCCAATGATTAATACCGCCGCGCCCACGGATATGCTCGAGTCAGCTACATTGAAAACAGGAAACTTTCCCACTGATATCCAATCGGTAACATAGCCGCGTGCCAGACGATCAACCAAATTGCCCATGGCGCCACCCATTTGTAACCCTAATGCTAGGCGCAAAGGCCAATCTTTGCGAGGGATTTGGGGGAAATAGAATATGATCAATCCGATGACTACAAAAGCCAGGATTGTAAAAACCCCACCAAATTGCTGCAGCATACCAAAAGCTGCCCCAGTATTTTTCCAATTGATGATACGGGCGTATGGAGCCAACCATTCCCAGGGCATCCAGGTGTGACTGAATTCAATGTTCGTGCGCACAAGCCATTTTGACCATTGATCGAGAGCCAGGATTGTGCCCGCGACGATTGTCAAATACAAATAATCTTTAAAATACTTTTTCAAAAGGAACCTCCATTAGGCAAGTAGCGCCAATTTTACCGCGGACACTATCTTAAGGAGAGCCTTGATTTGCATCCCCGGGTTGATAGGGAATTTTCGAGATGTAGTTCAACAATGCATCTGTGACTTCTTCAGGTTTTTCGAGCATGACCATATGCCCTGCCTCGGGGATTACTTGCACTTTTGCATTGGGTATATGATCTGCTAAATATTGAGAGTAGCGGGGGGATGTAAGTTGATCTTTCTCCCCACAGATAGCCAGGCAAGGAACCTTGATTACCCCCAATGCATCTCTGGTATCAAATGTGTCGCATGCTGTAAAGTCGCTGTGTAAAACCGAGGGCCTGAGCTCTGCCATTCGTTTGGCGGCCAATTCGACCAGGCGAGGGTCAGCCTGAGGACCGAAAGCCCAATCGCTGATTGTGTTGATGACCGATGGAAAAGTCTCTTCACGAGCAGTATTTTCAAGAAGAGCAGGAGCAACCTTCAGCCGCGCGCCTGTCCCCACCAGGCCTAATCCCAGAACACGCTCAGGATGTTGAATCCCCATGAACTGGGCAATCCCGCCACCCATAGAATGCCCTATGACTATTACTTTGTCTAGCATGAGTGAATCCATCCAATCCAATACACAATGAGCATAGGCAGCGATAGATTGCTGGCCGCGTCCCTCAGATTTTCCATGGCCTGGTAGATCCAGCGCATAAACTGGATGTTCGGGCAGCCTGCGAATGGAAGCAGGCCAATGGAGATGTGAACCACCTGCGCCGTGAATAAGAACTACGGCTGGTTTTCGGGCGGTCCCTTGATGTTCAAAGTAATAGATGTTGGCGCTATGTGGCATAGGGTTAGGGTATCCAAATCAGGTGTTAGATTTTCGAGAAGTTTGCCAGATGACATTCCCAAATCCGATGAGCAGCCCTGCCAAAACAAAATATGGTATTTTGTGCAACATAAAAATAATTTGCTCGATAGAGAATTCGGGAATGCCATGTTGGTGTAAGCTAGTTTTGAATGCAACCAAAAATAAAGATAATGGAATAATCAGCGCCCCAGAAATTGCTCCGATTATGGCGTGCAGGATAGGTTTTTCGTTGAATTTACCCTTATTGATAATGTTCAGTGAGAATATGCATACAATCAGCACGGCAATGATGATTACAGTAGTTTCGCTGGAATCTTCAATAGGTAGCCAGAAGAGCGTGAAAATTCCCACAGCAATGGATAATAATCTTAGCCAAAGGTGGGTGATGTGTGGGGGAACTGTTTTATCCATTTATATTACAAATGAAGGGGGTCGAGTGAAAAATCACCCGACCCCTTTATATCGGTCGACAGTTAGGAAGTGATGAAATTTAGTCATGCACCATGGTGGATGCGGTCAACAGCGTCTTCGGTTAGTGGGATAGCAACTTGAATATGTGTGCCTTTACCAGGGGCTGACTCCAAATTCAAAACTCCTTTGACTAATTCTGCGCGTTCTCGCAAATTGACCATGCCTAAACTGCCGCGATGTTCGTATGATGCGGTTACGGCTTTGACGTCAAAACCCAAACCATCATCTTGAATTTCCAACAAAGCCAGATCTTGCTGTACAGGTCGTAAACGTACCCAAATATGTTCAGCTTCCGCATGTTTTCGGGCATTGGTGACTGCTTCTTCAACGATATAAAAGATGACTCCTTGTTGATCCATTTCTAACTGGGATACTACATCTCGAGAGATTTCGAGCAGAACGTTTTGATCAAACGTTTCTTTCATCTTCTCGGCCATTGATTGCAGCGCAGCTGCCAGCCCTTTTGATTCAAGCACTAATGGACGCAGTGTGAACAGCATATGACGAATTTCTTTTGTAGTCAGACGCGCCAGATCTTCGATTTTAAACAACTCATCGGCTGCTTCACCCTGATCTCGTTCCATGAGACGCCGGGCGAAGTTGACCCGCATGGCAATGGCGGCAACAGATTGCGTGGGACCATCATGGAGATCGCGGGCTAACTTTTTGCGGGCCTCCTCTTGGATTTCCATCATGCGTTCTTTTTCAGTTTCCAAATCTTGATAAAGACGTGCATTCTGAATGGATACAACCGCCTGTTTAGTAATAATGTTGAGTACTTCCTTGTTGTTGGCAGTGAAAAATTTCTCATTGGGATGAGCATATAAGATCACGCCATAAGTGTCGATGCCATGACGTAAAGGGATGCAGTACCCGGCGCGACAGGTTTGAAAAGCCATAATATTCCCAAGCTCGGGATCTTTGGCCAGATCCTGGGAAAAAATGGCACCGCCTTCATCAATTACTTCGCGTAATAAACCCCGCATACCCGCAAATGTGAGATTTAAATCGGCGGGTGTCAGTCGGCGTTGGACACCAATATACAAGTTTGCTGAATCTTCGTCGCCACCTGAAAAAAGCAGCACTGCGCCGACAAGTCGGTCGCCGGGGTCATCGGCGGATGTCAGCGCTTGCATGCCAATATCCAACGCCAATTCCAGCACGCGGTTGTAGGACAGTGTTGCGGTGAGTTTTGTGAGCATGCTAGAAATCTCACGCAGACGACCGGCATCAAGTTGTTGGGTATGTACCCTGGTTAATTTTTGTCTTTTCCGGACCTGTGACTTGGCGCGTTCTTTGCGAACTTGTTCTCTTCGAAGCCAGTAGAAACTGGCAATAGCGCCTCCCACAAGGAAAGCGATCCCACCGATAACAAAGCTCAAAATGCGGGGATCAAGAGAAGAGAAGGTGTTGAATATATCCATGCGAAAGTGAAATGGGTGTTTATCACCCGTTATCCCGTTGAAGTTGTTGCGAGGTGAACATAATCATACCCCAAAAACTTTCAATTAGCAAAACGACAGTATCCGGGTACTGCTTAAAATGAGACGAGCGTAATTCCTAATTAGAACTACGCTCGTAAGTGAACTTCGGAAAGGTCTTTAATTAACTCATGTTACGCACACGTAGCCAGGTTTCCCTGGACTATTTCCAGGGAGATTCTCTTTAGCTTGCGTAATATCAATAATTAACTGTCATCCTGAACCCCGTCGCCACGGGCGTGCCTCCGGCAAGGGGTGAAGGATCTCTGCCCGAAGATCAGGAGACTCGTCGCTGGCCGAAGGCCTGCCGCTGGCACGCTCAGAGTGACACATTTTTCAGACACTTTCCGATAAATACTTATTGATATTCTCGCCAAATTACTTGAAAATGC
>CAYQQX010000251.1:0-4818 GCA_964419495.1 uncultured Anaerolineales bacterium | reverse complement strand
TACGTAGGATCCCTTTACCTTTTTACTCGGATAACCCCTCCCGAATAGCGTACAATGCCGCCTGTGTACGATTCGCCAGGTGCAGCTTGCCCAGGATATTACTGACGTGGGTAGTGACCGTTCTCTCAACAATGTTCAACGCAGCCGCGATCTCGGTATTAGATAATCCTTGTGCTACTAGTTTCAATACCTCTAACTCTCGTTCTGTAAGAGGGTGCGCGGTGCGCGGCGAACCCGGGGGGCGGTTCAACTCACGAACGACCTTAAGAGCAATTGTGTGATTCAGCGATAGTTCGCCCCGAAAGACCCTCTGAATGGCCTCGACCAGATCCTGGGAGGAAGTATCCTTTACCAGGTAGCCTAGAGCGCCCGCCTTGATGGCCTGATAAACCTTTTGATCCTCATTAAAGCTAGTTAGGACCAAAATGCGTGTCTCAGGATTCTCTGCCTTGATCTCGCTGATGGCCTCCACCCCACTCTTACGGGGCATCAGCAAGTCCATCAGGATAACGTCAGGCTGCAAGGCGCGAGCTTGAAGCACTGCCTCAACTCCATCCGAGGCCTGACCCACTACCTCCATATCCGGCCTGGCGCTTATCAAGGCGCACAGCCCTTCTCGTACCACAACATGATCTTCAGCGACGAGAACACGAATAGGCTTTTTCTCTCTCATTTTGGTTTCCTCACATTTACCTTTGTTCCCTCACCCGGCCCTGATTGAATGGTCAATGTAGCATCTAGTCCTTGCGCTCTTTCGCTCATGCTGGTCAACCCCAGGCCACCTGTATCACCTGCATCATCAAAGCCCACACCATCGTCCACTACTGTTAACTCTATCCCTCTGTCGTCAACTTGGATTTGCACTGTCACAGATGCAGCCGCCGCGTGCTTGAGGACGTTATTGAGTGCTTCATGGGCAATTCGAAAAAGTCCCTCCTCCACCTGCGCAGGCAGGTCGACAACGCCGTGAACCTGCAGGTCGACCGTCACACCGGTACGGCCCTCAACCGCTTCAAGACGTTGTCGGAGCGCTCCCACGAGACCATCTTCCTCTAATGCCGGCGGTCGCAACTCATAAACCAATAAGCGCATCTCCTTGAGTGCTTGCTGTGCAGCCTGTTCTATTCTAGCCAGGTGTCCTTTGGCCAGGTCCGCCTCCCCGCTTTCGATCACTTGTCGCCCCGCCCCCGCGTAAACGACCAGGCCGTACAGCGATTGGGTGACCGAATCGTGCAACTCGCGGGCTAAACGATTGCGTTCCTCCAAAACTGCCAGAGCGCGGCTGCGCCTATACAGGCGGGCGTTCTCGATGGCAATGGCTATTTGGTCGCCCAAACTCTGGAGAACCAGCACATCCTGTGGAGTAAAGGCATCTCGTTGGTCGCTGTGGACGTCCAGAGTCCCGATGACCTGCTGCCCCACTCGCAACGGGATGACCAGTTCAGAGCGAGTTTCCGGCAACAGCCCATCTGCCAGATAACGCGGCTCCTGCGTTACATCGTTCACCAGCACAGCCTGGTTGCTTTGAGCTACATGACCGTTGAGGCTGTCCGGCCCAATCTCCAAACGCTGCAGCTGCAAGCTTGTCTCCCCGCTGCTGGCCCGTAAGAGCAACTGCGGATTGAAATCAGGCTTGTGGCCATCTCTATCCACCAGAAAAACGTGTACATGGGAGTAGCCAAAGGCCTCCTGGATGAGTTGGGCCACTTGGGTTAATAGCGCGTCAATCTCCAGAATAGAGGTTATTTCCTGGCTCACCTGAGCACTGGTCTCCAATTGCAGCGCTCGTCGCTGAAGGGTCTGGGTACGCTCGGTTACACGTTGCTCCAAACTGCTAATCAAATCTCGCAACTGATGCGTCATGCTGTTAAAAGCTCGTGCCACCACACCCACTTCATCCTCCCGAAGTACCATGGTCCGACGAGTCAAATCACCAGCGGCAATTTGGGTGGCCGTATCGGCCAGGTCTACTAGTGGGGTGGCGATGCTTTTAGAAATATAGGATGAGATTGCTGCGGCCAGCAAAACAATCAGCAGGGTGATCCCCAGATTGACGCCTAAGCTGGTAAAAACAGAACGAAATACCGCAGACTGGTCTTGCTCTACGAATAGCGCGGCCTGAAGTTCGGTCATCCAGCGGGAAACACCCATCACCTGAATACCTCGATAATCGATGTAACTTCCAGAATGCTGTGTTTTAGTTGCGAGGATAGAATCAATCCCTTCTGACTGTCCGACCAGATGATCTGATCGCGCGGCAACAAGATTAGACGCTGTTATCAACATATGCATTTGATCAACCAAGTACGATTTACCACCGTCGCTCAGCCCTCCAGTTTGGTCAGCCAATATCTGGCGCAGCGGTTCTGGCCCGACGCGACCGACAAGGATGCCGAATGTCTGTCCAGCCGCGGTGAGAACGGGTTTGGCGATGAAAATAGCCGCTTCAGAATCGCTCAACACAGAGAAATTACCCGACCCAAAAGGCAATTGAGCAAATGGCCCCTTCAATCCCTGCTGGAAAAAGAGTTGATCACCGGTATCCATTCTTTCGCGCTCCGCATCCGTAGACAAAACGACATGTCCATCCAAATCAACAAGAAATAACTCCTCAATTTCCGGTGATTGACTAACAAAAAAGCGCAATCGTTCACGTACGGGGCCATTGAGCATCGAATAATACTCATGCTCACGGGCTAAGAATAATACTATGGTCGCGCGATCAGCAGCGTACTCTTCGGTAAGGATCGCCGTCAGTTCGTTTTGCAGCCCAGCCGTCCAGGCGCTGATTTGCAACTCTTTGGACAAGGCCACTGAATCCAAGCGGTTGCGCGTTTGATCTTGCCCGTTATAGTAGCCCACAACGATGGACCCAGCAGAAATAAAGATCGCCGAAAGGGCAGCCATCAAGACAAAGCCAATCAGCAGCCGGGCACGGATGGTTGTAATTCTTACTTGCATAACATCATCATTATACTCTCCCAGGCTATTTGTTTGGATAAAACAGAAATCCGTGTGTGCTCCCCCAGTTAAGGCGCATAAGCTATAATTCCCCCAGTTCAAATTTGTCTCGGGTCTTTTTCGATGACTAAACCAACCAAATCCCCCACTCAACAGGTTGCCGCTAATGCATGGGGAATCATCGCGCAAGCTGCTTTATCTGTTGAAGGAACGGCTGTGGTGAGAGGCAATACATCGCGGGGCATCTTTATAAAAACGGAATCAAAATGGGTGATATTTCTATCTTACGAACTTCATCACGGCCCAATGACCGTCAACCTAAAGGGGAATGTTTCACCCTTGAGGGAATTACCGCCTGGAGCGTTGGTCCAGTTATCCCCAAACTTGATCACTGTTCCCAAACCACATTTGGAGATATCGCTCAGAGAAGCATTTGCCTGGCAGCCTAAACATACTGATTCAACAGCCCTTGACCCCCACAATATGCGTTCCCGCCTTACCCGCTTGGCCAAAGATGCCTATGCGCACAAAAAGGGCGCAGGATTGAGTGGCCAACTCCCCACCCTGGCAGATTTTCCTAGCGAGCAAGCCCATGAAATTGATCAAGAAATATTGAGCATTCACAAAGCTTTCAGCCGCAAAGACTCATTTGCCAGCCTGACGCATCTCGAAAAGCTTCTCGGCCGCGGCAGTGGCTTAACCCCCTCTGGCGATGACTTCATCATCGGACTGCTGCTGACTCTCAACCGCTGGCAAACTGCATTTGAGCCGGAGAAATTATCAGTCTTCAATAAGAACCTAATCGAAGCCGCATATACCAAAACCACCACCCTGAGCGCCAACCTGATCGAATGTGCTGCCGAAGGCCAGGCCGATGAGCGCCTGATCGCGACCGTGGATTTCTTGATCACAGGCGCGGGCCCGCGAGAACAAATTTTGGACGACCTGTTGAACTGGGGAAATTCCTCGGGCGTCGATGCGCTGGTGGGGATGCTGGTAGTATTTACAAATGCGGCTTGACTCTGCGCCACACTAAATACTCACAATCACCGAGCTTTTTTCCTTGCATTTTCTTCCATTTTCTGGCGCAGGCTTAAGGGTCGCATATCGGCCCACACCTTGTCGATAAATTCCAGGCACTCATCCTTTAATCCTTCTTTCCCTACACCAAACCATCCGAGAGGAGTCTCCCTATTAGCCGGCCAGATAGAATACTGCTCCTCGTAGTTGATGACAACTTTGAAGATAGTGGCATCTTCTTTGTCAAAAGAATACATACAGTTTATTCCTCTCCTATAGCTTGATCAATACTAGCCTGCAGCTTTTTAGCTAGAACTTGCACATGGGGTTCAGCCAATAAAGTCACATGATCTCCAGGGACATCCTGGATTTCGATGTTTCTCGCATAATTCTCCCAACCAAAATATCCTCCCCTATCAATTTCCCGATCTTTAGCACGAAAATAAACTACCTTACCAGAAAATTTACGCAAGTTCAATTTAAAATCATAATCATTTGCCGCAATTTCGTTGGCCTTTCTTATGTCTCGCAGATACTCCGGTATCTGAACCTGATCAATCTCTCTATCCACAAGACGCAATCCCCACTTTCGATAATCTTTCCTCTTCTTGTACTGTATTGCAATATTATGTAAATGTTCTTGTCTTATACTCAGCGATGAAAAAAACATTTTCCGCGCATGATACTTCACCCTTTCAGAAAAACTCCATATTCTCTCAGACAGTTTTTGAGTCAAACTCATAAATGGAAGAGATTTAGCACCCGTATCTAATAATACAACCAGTGCAACACGTTTTCCCTGAACTTGAAGTTGATTGGCCATTTCTATAGCAATCC
>CAYQQX010000250.1:0-4819 GCA_964419495.1 uncultured Anaerolineales bacterium | reverse complement strand
TAACATATGAGTGATTCATACCAAATTGACTTAGAAAAATATGATTTACAGAAATTCAAGAGTAGTCTTCAGTCACGAGACATGATTCCTAGTCGAAAGAGTTTGAAGGATGAATTGGATGTAAGATTTCGAATACTTGAAGAGCGAGGCATTACAAATCTTAAAGAGCTTATCGATGCGCTGAAAACAAAACAAAAGATAGAAAAATTTTCTCAAGAAACGCGATTATCAAGCGAGTATCTTATCTTGCTAAACAGAGAAGCGAAAAGTTACTTATCAAAGCCAATTCGATTGGATAAATTTTCTGGTATACAAAAGAAATACTTGGATGGATTAGATGATGTGGGCATACGAAATACCAGACAACTTTTTATTGAAGCTCAGGACCGAACGAAGAGAGAAAATTTTTCGAAAGAAGCAAAAATTCATCTAGAGGTGTTGAATGAATTGGTGGGACTGTCAGATCTTACGAGAGCATATGGTGTTGGTCCAGTATTTGCCCGCATGATCTATGATATTGGAATTAGATCAATTAAAGAATTTGTTGAATGCACTGCTGAAGATTTCATTAGAATATATGAAGAACAGACTCAGAAGAAAGCTGATTTTGGTGTAGGTGAAATTC
Source organism: uncultured Anaerolineales bacterium (assembly GCA_964419495.1). Lineage (GTDB taxonomy): Bacteria > Chloroflexota > Anaerolineae > Anaerolineales > UBA11858 > NIOZ-UU35. Next base: position 4,194 of record CAYQQX010000250.1, on the reverse strand, counting down.
AATTCAGTCTTGAATTAGCCAAAGAGTTAGACATCGTGGTTGAAATATAAAAGGAAAATATTTATGACTGATAAAGCCTCTGAAAACCTGTTACTAAAACCATCCAGTCCCGTTGGGATCGTTGGTTACGGGGCCTATGTGCCCCGCTACCGTTTGCCAGCCAAAGAAATCTCGCGTATCTGGACTGGTGGCACCGGCGGTGTACCTATCCAAGAGAAATCTGTCCCCGGTCCCGATGAAGATACGGCAACCATGTCCATTGAGGCAGCGCGTAACGCTTTAGCGAGAGCGGGCATCGATCCCGAAGAGATCAGAGCCGTTTGGGTGGGTTCTGAATCGCACCCTTATGCTGTCAAGCCGACTTCTACGATTGTGGCCGAAGCATTGGGTGTTGTGCCCTTCACCCAGGCTGGCGATTGGGAATTCGCCTGCAAGGCGGGCACCGAAGCCATGGTAGCCGCGATGGGCATTGTCGGCTCGGATATGGCCAAATATGCCCTAGCCATCGGCATGGATACAGCCCAAGGCCGTCCAGGTGATGCACTTGAGTATACTGCCTCAGCCGGCGGCGCGGCCTTTCTCATTGGCCCCGCCGAAGAATCTGTGGCCGTGATCGAGAGTACTCTATCCTATGTCACCGACACGCCCGATTTTTGGCGTAGGGAATACCAAAAGTACCCTGAACATGGTCAGCGCTTTACTGGTGAGCCTGCATATTTCAAGCATATCTCCTCGGCGGCACAGGCTTACTTAGATGCCACAGAGACCACCGCAGAGGATTATCAATACGCTGTCTTCCACCAGCCGAATACGAAATTCCCATCTCGTGTCGCCGCCCAATTGGGTTTCAATAAAGAGCAAATTGCTCACGGATTACTTGTTCCGGTGATTGGAAATACCTATTCGGGTGCTGCTATCATTGGCCTGACGGCTATCCTCGATGAGGCCCAGCCTGGAGATCGCATCTTGATGGTCTCCTTCGGCTCTGGCGCTGGTTCGGATGCCTTTGGCATTCGTGTCACCGAGCGCTTGCTCGAAAGGCGAGATCTGGCCCCCAAGACAAAAACCTATATCGCCCGCCGTACGGAGATCGATTACGCTACCTACTCTCGTATGCGCGGCAAGTTAGTGATGAAGTAAATCGAGTGTCACTGCGAGCGCAGCGTGACAGTCTCCGCTGATAACCAGGAGATTGCTCACCTGCACTTGGAACCGCAGGTGAGCCCTCCTCGCAATGACAGAGTTATTGACATATTGGAATTGATAACATGACCGACGTCGTAATCGCTGGAATTGGACAAACTGAAGTAGGGGAACATTGGCATATATCTTTGAGAGAATTGGCTTATCACGCCATCGAAGCGGCCCGTCTTGATGCAGGTGGCTTGCTGCCCCAATCTTTATTTGTTGGCAATATGATGGCTCCCAATCTTTCGGGGCAGGCGCACTTAGGGGTGTTAATCGCTGATTTTGCAGGCTTGTGCGGTATCGAGGCGTACACTGTCGAGGCGGCAGGGGCTTCAGGAGGGGCGGCTCTGCGAGCTGGTTATCTGGCTGTGAAGTCGGGTTTTGTGGATGTAGCGCTGGTTGTAGGTGTTGAGAAACTCACCGACAAAGTTGGGCCCGAGGTTGATAGCGCCATCGCCACCAGCCTGGATAGCGATTATGAAGCTGTGCAAGGTGTCACCCCATTAACGCAGGGCGCTATGCTCATGCGACGTTATTTTCATGAATATGATGTCCCTCAACATGCCCTGGCAGGATTCCCCGTCACGGCGCATGCCAATGGGGCGGGCAATCCCAATGCCATGTTCCGCAAAGCCATTAAATCCGAGCTGTATGCACGAGTTGGGATGGTTTGTGACCCATTGAATATGTTCGATATCGCCCCCGATGCCGATGGCGCCGCGGCTGTGCTGCTCACGCGGGCCGAGCTATTACCCCCTGAAACGCCCCACGCGCCCATCCGAATCGCCGGTTCGAGTGTTGCCACTGAAACATTATCGCTGCACGACCGTCCTGACCCATTAGATTTTCGTGCTTCGCGCCTCTCTGTGGGGCAGGCATGTCTTCAAGCGGGGATTGAGATTAGCCAGATAGACTTCTTTGAGTTGTGTGACGCTTATTCAATCTATGCGGCTCTCTCACTCGAAGCGGCAGGATTTGCGGAACGCGGCCAGGGGTGGGTACTGGCTGAAGAAGGCCAGATCAGCCTCAAAGGAAGTATTCCCATTTCCACAATGGGTGGTTTGAAAGCGCGCGGCAATCCTTGGGGTGCTACTGGTCTTTATCAAGTTGTAGACGCAGTACAGCAATTGCGCGGCGATGCTGGAGAAAATCAAATCTCTGAAGCGAATATTGCCATGGTGCAGTGCCTGGGCGGGCCTGCATCTACTGCGGTAACACATGTGCTGACGGTTTTGTAAGCATCGGTTCCGATGATATTTTGATAGTTCCTGATAGTTTTACTGGCTATACTACTACAGTCGAACAAGAAGGAGTATGATATGGAAATTCCTCGTCATTGGCGTTTGAAGAAACAACGGTATGCTTTAGTAGGCGAAGTTTGCCCTCACTGTGATGCGAAGATATTCCCGCCTCGTGATGTTTGCCCCGAATGTGGCGATGAGGCGAAGACTTTATTCGAGTTCAGTGGACGCGGAGAGGTATATTCCTATACTACTTTGTCCAACGCACCAGCCGGATACCAGGCTTCTGCCCCTTATACGGTTGCTCTAGTCAAACTAGATGAAGGCCCCATGGTGACTGCGCAACTGACAGACCTTGGCAATCAAGATGTTGAGATTGGCATGCCAGTAGAAATGGTCACTCGCAAATTGCGTTCGGAAGGCGATGATGATCGTGGCATGTTGGTATATGGTTACAAGTTCCGGCCGATCGGATTGATGCCGCAGGCGAGTTAGGATCGCTGCTGTTCGCATCTTCCTCTAATATTTTGAGAAGATTAAGGCGAATATGAACGTGAAGCATACGATCTTGATCAATCGTCACTTTCTCAACTAAAGTATCCACTATTTCTTTTTTCAACCTAAAGATTTCTCGCTGCTCCTCTTTATTCTGAGGGGCAGCGTCGTTTAACGCTTCGACACCGGCTTGAATGTCTTGCAAATATTCCTTGACCTTAGCCTCCCATTGATCCAGCAATTCGATATTGAGAACCTGCCCTATTGAGGCAAGTTCTCGTTTCAGATCAAGTTCCATCATGGACATGGAGCTCAATTGTTGGTCCATATCAGTAGCCGTGAGATAGCCTTTTCGTGCCTGGGTAATCAGCCACTGCCGCTCTTCGAGTAAAGCATCAAGTTCTTGTCTAATTCTTGCCTCATCCTCTTCAACCGTCAGGGTCTTTGCTTTTAGTTCTTCAACGAATCGAGATGCTTGCCCCAACAAGTATTCGGGTTTATTGATTGCTGTATAAACTTTATCCCAAACAATTGTATCTGCTTTGAGCGTATTAATAGTTCGTGGACAAGTCTCTGCAATGAGTTCTTTATGGCGTTGAGGGCAGAAATAGACACCAATTGGTGTTGGGCGCCGTACGATCTTGCCTTTACGGTTTTTTCGAATCTTGTTTGTCCTTGCGCCCCATTTCCTCTCACAATCACAATACAATAATCCACCAATTAGATAATCGGTTTTTTGATGACGTTTGGGGTGCGTTTTATTTTTTTGCCTAACTATCATGAACTGTTCATACATTGCAACTGAGATAATCGGTTCAACCGGGATTTCGAAAACTTCACCTTTCCGTGATTGGCGCTTGATCCCATAGGCATATTCTTCCGCTGCTATCAGAACAGCTTGTATCGAAGATTTTGCCCATTGAACCTTTCTAGGTCTTGAGCTCCCCTTTTGTGGCGCGCCAGCTTCAATTAATCTTTGGCGTATTTTCATAATCGGAACTTTGGCAACATACCATTCAAAGATTTTTCTAACCCAGAAGGCTTCTTCTTCAACAACTTCAATGACATCGTCAACACGAACATAGCCATAGCGATCTTGACCGGTATTCGCTTTGCCAGCTTTCAGGCGGGCTTTTACACCCATATCCATGCGTTCCTTCATGCCATCTAATTCCATCTGTGCAATCCATGCTCGCAGAGGCGCAATCTTGGGATCAAAATTTTCTTTCGCCAGGAGGATAGAGATGCGATATTCCTGGATCGTTTCAAG
>CAYQQX010000249.1:0-4907 GCA_964419495.1 uncultured Anaerolineales bacterium | reverse complement strand
CCCACCCCCTATTTCCAGGGAAACCTCGCTACGTGTGCGTAACATGAGTTATTAAGATTTTTTTACAAATTTCCCCCAGGAGGGAATTTGAATTATTATATTTCATCTTCGTCCAATTGGATGTTGTTCAATGCTTTAACCAAATCATCCTTTAAGATCGGTTTGGGAAGATAACTGGTTGCGCCCGCATCCTTCGCTTCTTCGGCAACATCCAACAGGCTGCATACCAGAATTGGGATATCTTGCGTATTGGGATCCTCTTGAAGAGTCTGAAGAATTTCCCAGCCGTCTTGTTCAGGTAAATTTGTATCTAGGGTAATCGCAAATGGTTGCAGTTCAAGCGCCATGTTCAGTGCGTTACTTGGAAGGAGTAAAGATACAATTTGATATTTCGTATCTTCGAGATAGCGTTGATAGAGTTGCGTTACCTGAGGGTCCCCGTCAATGGACAAAATAGTCAACTTTTCTTCTGGCAATATAGGGATAGTGAAATAGAAAGTACTTCCCTCTCCAGGGGTACTCTCCACGCCAATCTCACCATCATGAAGATCGACCAATAGGCGGGTGATCGAAAGACCCAGGCCAGTACCGCCTGTGGAGCGCGTGGCCGAGCCATCTACCTGCGTGAATGGCTCAAATAAATCCTGCTGATCTTCGATGGCAATTCCAACACCAGTGTCTTTTACAGCAATTTTGACCTCAGGGCGTCCGCGACTGCCAACTTGTTCAGAGGCAGCAACAGTAATGCTGCCTTCGTCGGTGAATTTTGCGGCATTAGAGAGCAAGTTTAGCAAAACTTGGCGTATGCGGGTCGGGTCTGCGTGGATGATAGGGATGCCATCCTGAATATCTGTGCACAGTTCAACAGGTTTATCTTTGACCAGACCGCGTGTTGTAGAGAGAACGCTCTCAACGATTTGGGGTAATTCAAGGTCTTCAAAAGCCAATTCCATCTTGCCGGCGTCAATCTTGGAGATATCGAGAATATCATTGATCATGTTCAGGAGATGCTGCCCGGCGTTGTAAATTGCTGAAAGGTCTTGGGATTGTTGCTCGGTTACTGGGCCGTCTATCCCTTTCATGATCACGCGTGAGAAGCCAATGATCGAGTTGAGCGGCGTACGCAACTCATGTGACATGTTGGCCAGGAATTGAGATTTCAGGGAGTCTAACTCCCGGAGCTGTTCCGTAATTTCACGTTGTTCATCGTAAAGGCGGGCGTTGTCCAAAGCAACTGCTGCCTGATTAGACAATGTTATGGCCAAATTTAGCTCTGATTCTGTATACTGGTGCTCTTCATCAAAGCTTTCTAATTCAATTACACCAAAGGATTGCCCTTTTACTGCTAAAGGTAGTATCGCCAGAGTTGTTACTTCGTATTTTTCCATATATGCTAACTCTGCGGGGTCAGCATCCGGATCACTGGCCTGAATCACTAAAGGCTCAAGTGTGTGTAAAACTCTCGCGGTTGCCGGGTATTGTTGTAATGATTCTATTTTGTCAATTTCCTCTTCCCTTACAATTTTCTTGCCTTCATCATCAATGTAAAGATCTACCACAATTTCAAGCGAATTATTTTCCTTGTTGAGAAGTGAGATAGAACACTCTGGAATATTGAGCACACCAACAAAATTTCTAGCAACTACCTCGGCAATTTCAGACACCCCAACCGGTGCACTAGAAATCGCCTGGCTAACTTCGAATAGCGTTGCCATCTCTTCGGCAACTTCTTGAACACGATCATAAGAACGGGCGTTGAGTATTGCTACGGCAGCCTGGTTTGCCAATGTGGACATTAGGCTGAGCTCAGTATCTGAAAAGTTTTCTGCGGGGTGATTACGACTGACAGATATTGTCCCCAAGACCCCTTCCGGACCTACGATGGGGATGGTTGCATTCGCAGCAATCCCTGCGGCTATAAATGCTTCGCGGGCGTGCGGCTGCAGTTTTTCATCATCTCCAGCAACCGCAAATGCTTCTTGCGTTTCAATAACACGTTGTGTGAGAGGGTAATCTTTAAGCGCAATGGCTTCACCAATGTTTGGTGAACTATCTCCACTGGTTGGATAAACTCCTGCGCGAATCATATTGGGCCCATCCAGTGAGAATACACTGGCTGTATCTGCACGCACAGCACCGACCAGGTGCGCCAACAAAATGTTGACTACACCATCCAGAGTTAGGGCAGCACTGAGCCCTGCCGTTGTTTCCTGAATTGTGGAGATGTCCTTAAGTTGGCGTTGGGCCTGTTCGAAGAGATTTGCGTTCTCGACAGCAACACCCACCTGCTGCCCGACACCTTGCAATAGTGACAGACTGCCGACATCCCGTGGGTCTATTGTAGAGCGCCTAAATGTACACAAAGTTCCCAGCACCTCACCCCGGCTTTCGAGAGGAACACCCAAATATGCCCTGAATCCCTCCTCAAGCAAGCTAGTAGCTTCGACAGAGGAATCTTCCTCGAAATTGTTCACCACTACGGGTTCTTTGCGCAGGTATACCATTTCACAAAGCGTGTCTTCGAACCCGGTTTCTTCTATTCCCCGGATCATCTCATCGGGGAGAATGGCAGAAATAAGCTCGAGTTTCTCAGTTTTTGGATTGAGGATCGTAATCAGGCCGGAATCGAAATCGGCGGCATTGAGTACCAGTGCAAGCACATCGTCAAGAATAGATTTTAATTCTAGCGAGCGGCTAGCTACGCTGGTGATGTTGAGAAGTGCCTCGGTTTCTGCAAGTGCTTCTTGGGTTTGGGCAAAAAGTTGGGCATTGCGAAGTGCGATAGCAGACTGTCGGGCAATCAAAACGAGAAGGTCTAGATGGTGGTTTGTGAACACCCTGGGGCGGGTGGCATTTTGAGTTGCAATAACGCCTAGAACTTCGTCACCAATGAGCAAAGGAACACCCAACCAAGATTTAGCTGGTTCTCCAATAACAATACGATCTAGCCCGAGTTCTTTTATCACCTCTTCCACATTCTCATAAATTAATAAGGGTTCTTTGCTATCAATAACGTGCTGGGTTAACCCCTTGCTTTTTTTCATCGGGGCGATCTCGCCGAATTTATTATCCTCCACGACCAATGGGAAGGAAACTATATCTTCGTCGGCATTATAAAGAGAAACGAAGAAATAGCTTGTATTCATGAGTTGAGATGTGTATTGGTGAATTGTCTGAATGATTTCGCTGATATCTAGCTGGCGGCTTAGGGTCAAACTCATATCATTCAGGATCGACAATTCCGATGCGTTTTGTTGGGTCTGATCAAAAAGGTGTGCATTCTGTAAAGCGTTGGCCACCTGATCTGCCATCGTTTGAAGCACAGAAATTCCTTCCTGAGTGAAAGCGCCTGGCTCAGTACTTTGAATGGTCATTGCTCCGATAACTTTGCCACGACTAATCAGCGGCAGCGCCATTTCCGATTGGGTGTCTGGTAGCAGGGGATTTGCGAAACGCTGCATCTCCTCAGGGGCCAGTTGGGAAATTCGGGCTTCAGCTAAAGAAACACATTGCCCAATCATTGATTCGCCGCCCACCTCCAGTTTGTGGCCTCGTTCAACCTGAATGCGCCCAGCTTCTCCTGTGCCTGCTCGCAATACGGCCCAACGGTTAGATTCCCCAGTAATAGTGCCACCCTCATCAACAAGGAATATACCAGCATAATACAAATTAAAACGGTCCTGGATTAGGTTAACTGCCTGATTAATTAGTGGATGGGGTTCAAGAATGCTGCTTGCAGCTCGTGAAATTTCGGCAGCAGTAAGCAATTGGGCGCTGCGGGTTTGGAGCTGCTCGAAGAGGCGCGCATTTTGAACTGCTGTGGCAGCTTGAACCAAGATCGTATTTACCAATTGGATTTCACCCTGGGTAAGATGTCGGCCTTCATCGAGAATATATAACCCTACCGTACCAAAAATCTCATTTTGGAAAATCATCGGGAAGATGCCCATGTTTTGGACATTCAAAGAGCGCATCAAGTCATGAAGGGATGAGATTAATGGATTTGTTTGAGGATCATCAATGATTACCGGTGCTTTGGTTTCAAATACGCGTTCGGTTGAGGGATTCCCCTCGATGGGAATTTCATACCCCACAACAAATGGGTTTTCTTGTCGAGGTGAGTAATCGGCCACCAGAGTTAGGGATTTGCCATTGGGGTTTAAAAGGGCAATATTGACCTGCATATCGAGAGCGTTAGCCAATTCTGTGGTAACAATTTGCATACTCTCATTAACATCGAGTGATGCAGCAACCTGGGATACAACACGATTGATCAGCGCTAATTCGCTTGATCGCTGTTGGGCTTCTTCGAAGAGCCGGGCATTCTCCAGAGCGAGTGACAGTTGTCCTGCAACTTCTTCCACAAGCAGCTGTTCTTCTTGGCTCCAACGACGATTAGGATTTTCATCGATGAATTCTAATAGTCCCAAAGCCTGTTCCTGTAGTTCGATGGGTACAGCTAAAGCTGCCGGTGCATCATCTGTCGCTTCGTGGACTAAGGATTGTCTTTGTTCCAAACTCTGCTTTCCGATGGCAGAATAGGGTGAAGAGACGGAGTAAAACTTGTCACCTTCGAAGGCAATACCTTCTGGGATAGATAATGACGAAATGGTGACCGAATCAATCGGATTCGGTGATGATGGAATGGATTTTGGTTTTGTTGTGTCGTCGCTTTGGATCAATTGAGTGAACCCACGCCAGCTTTCTTCAGCTCCATCTTCGGCTGGCGTATAGAACAAATAAATGCGAACATTGACGGGTTCATCTTTGGAATCGATAAATTGAAGGGTTAGTTCGGTACGTGATCTTTTTTCTTCTAAGGAGGCGGAAATATTCCTTTGAGATTCAAGTGCCAACATGAAAGTTGAAAGTGATTCACCAATAAAATCTTCAGCATTAACTCCTAA
>CAYQQX010000248.1:0-4931 GCA_964419495.1 uncultured Anaerolineales bacterium | reverse complement strand
CTAAATACTAAAACTTGCCCTTGAGAAAAAGCAATTTCATAATCCCATTCAAGACAATTGGCTAATTCTTGTTCTCGAGGCCCGCAAAGGACGAACTCCACACCGCGATCTACGAAGAGGCTTTGACGCTCCGAGGCTGCAATATGATCCGAGTATAAATTTTCGACAAACTCTTTCTCGCGCTCGGCATAAACCGTCTCGAAGGGATGGCCATAAATTACACGTCGTCCTGTAAACGCTGGGATGAAAATCCCCATCTCTGGGCTGGATAAGACTAACGCCTCTGAATCTGAATTTTCGTCAATCCAATCCAATGCCCGGGCTTCATCTACAGACAAATAAAGATTAGCATCTTGCGTATTGGCACCATGGAACCCAGCCATCAGAACAACCAGATTGGTAGGAATCACCAAGATGAAGAACACAATCACCCACAAACGATATGACTTGGGTCTGCTCACACTTAATCTCTCAATACCAAGAGCGGACAACCCCGCCAGGGGCACAAACAAACCAGTCAGAAAACGACGCTGCAGCCCAAATGGTATGTAAACTAAGATCAAGCCAAGAACCAACCAGATGACCAATTTCGACTGGGCTAGATCAACTAGATTTGAAACATTTTCCTTGATAAATACCCACAATCCAACAGCTGAAAAAATCAGGGCGGGCGTAAGTGAAATGAATAGGTCCCAAACTGGCGGGGAAAGCGTAAGATTTTGGGCGTTCCAAATTGCGACGGCAGGGTCATTGGCCGCGATCCAAAGATAGTAAAACATCAATGGCGCGCCTGCAATTGAGATTAGCAAAATTCTAAAAAACGGCTCCCGCAAAATCAGCATATCTTTCCAAGCCCGTTTGGCAAAAAACAACAATACCAAGTGGCCACCCAAAACCGAAATCACAACCACCAATCCGAAGGGACTGACAATGCTGATCAGAAATGAAATCACTAGTCGTGCAAGTATTTGCATCCACTGAGATACATTGTCATGCGGCAAAATCAACCATAACACCATCGTCAATCCCAAAGGGAAATGTGGGTTTGTTAACGATGACAAAAATGGATAAATTTCTGCCACCCAAAGATCTGATGTGATTTGCCCGAAGGGGATCATCATCCAGCCCATGCCGGTACCCAGAGTGGCTATGGCGAATGCCAGGCGCTGCGTGCGGCGGCTGGCAAAAAAATGGCCGTAGAAATGCCAAATCATCCCAAACAAAAGAACACAACCTAACAACCTGGCAGCATGGTAAACAAGGTTCAAGGGCGCGCTCAAAAAGCGCGCCATATGCCCAAGGAAGAGGTAATACAAATTGATATAGACACCCTCTCCGGGGTCAGCGCTGTAGGCCATCTGATTTCGCCAGCTGCCCTCCCAACCCTGGTACATCTTCGCCAAATAAGTAAATCCATCTAGCGGATTGAGCAATAGTCCCCCAAACTCATATTCAGCGCCACCAGCATTATTTGCATATACAAATGGGACTGTGATAATGATGAGAACTGCAATTGCAACAACAACCGGGAACCAATCTATACTTTTGTTAGGCATGCCCTTATTTTATCCTAACTCCCTTGCTTTCCAACGCAACCACATCTATAATCTTTACTATGGGCCGATCAGAAAATCTCTATCACCTACAACGCATTGACAGCCAGATTGACGATCATAACAGACGGCTTGGCGAAATCCAATCCATCCTCGAAGACGACCGGCTGGTTAAGAACGCCAAAAATGAGTTTGACACGGCACAAGAAAAACTAAGTCAGCAGCAAAAGAATTTGCGCAGCAAGAGGGCTGCCGTACAAGATCAACGGGCAAAGATCGAAGAATCGGAGAAACGTCTATACAGTGGGACTGTTTCAAACCCCAAAGAATTGAAAGATATTCAAGACGAGGTCGCGGCCCTCAAACGATATCTGGATGTACTGGAAGAGAATCAGCTAGAAGCGATGCTGGAAGTCGATGAAGCCCAAGAAGGCTTTGATACTGCACAATCCACCCTCGACCAGGCTTTGGCAGATGCTGAAAGCCGCAATGCCGAACTGCTCAAAGAAAAAACAGAGATCGATGGGGTTGTGGCTGATTTACGAGACAGTCGTCAGACCCAGATCACAGGCATCGATGAAAATGATCTCTCCCTATACGAAGGGGTCCGTTCACAGCGCGCCGGAGTTGGCGTTGCCAAAGTCCAAGATCGCACTTGCACAGCTTGCGGCTCAACACTAGCATCTGCGATTTACCAGCAATCTCGCTCACCTACCAAGATCACGCACTGTGATACATGTGAGCGCATCCTTTACGCCGAATAAGCCATGATCAACATATTCCGGTCCTTAAATTTTGAAAGATTAAGCTTCTGGATTGGTTTTATTGCCGCAACAATCTTTTGGTGGCTGGCTGTCACGCTGCGACCGCACGCAATCAAACTCTTCCACTCGCTCAAAGATAGCTTCCAATCAGCCAAAAAAGGTCTTCAGGCGGGAATTGAGGACCGGCATCTCACCGATACGATCAAATACACCCAAAGCCTTCACCTGGCCGCTCCGCTTTTCTCACTCGACGAAATTCTAATTCCCCCAAGACTATTGACATTGCCTCATCCAGTTGAGCCCGAAGGGGAACCACAACACGAAGATATCGTTGCTCAAACCATCCCATATATGCCCGATCGTCCTGAATTGGCCTCGGCATTTGGCGCGTACACGATTTCTTTAGAAGAAGCACTCCAAAGTGGACAGAATATTGCCATAGTCGGACCGCCAGGCAGCGGAAAATCGGTCGCCCTGGCCGATTTGGCTGCACAGATGGCGCGCAATCAGGTTCGCTCTGAAAATCTAGACGATATCATCCCGATATTGCTGCACGCCGCAGACCTTAATTTGCCCGCCAGCAACGAAGATCCATTAGATGCTTTGATCAACGCTCTAATTCTCCAAGCGTCCACCCTGAGTGCATCGCGTTTACCAAATTTCATAAATTCTATTTTTGAGGCGGGCGACGCCCTACTCTTATTAGATGGCCTCGATGAGCTGGCACCAGAACCACTGGCCGATGTATTGGATTACATTCGATTATTGTTGGATGAATTTCCCCGAAACAAAATTGTGGCAGCAGCCAATCCCCGGCTCAATGGTGGTCTGCCAAAATTGGGCTTTGCAGTGCTCCCAATGGCTGCCTGGGGAAAACAACAGCAATTACAATTTTCAAGAACTTGGGGGGAGATGTGGTCGCGTTTTATCGACAAAGATGATCGCGATGACTATGTATCTGTTCATCCCCTGCTGCTCAACGGTTGGCTACTAAACCAGCACGCGGCAACCTCACCTCTTGAATTCACGCTTCAGATTTGGGCAGCATATGCTGGGGATGTGCGCGGCCCCAGACTGTCGGATGCCATCGATGCCTATGTCCGCCGTATGACAGTAGGCATTCCCAAAGCTCAGGCCGCACTCGAACGCCTGGCGTCTCAAACTGTAGTCAGGCAAACATCCAGTTTCACGGAGAGCTCTGCAAACTTATGGCTCTCAGAAGTTGAGGGTTTAGATGTGGCAATTGACGTTGCCGAATCAGATCAACCAGACGATGACGATATATCAGCAGAGATTACCATACCGCGCATTTTGCCCGACTTGGCAGAAAAGGGTGTATTGGTTTACAGGATCAATGACCAACTGGGCTTCAATCACCCGCTGATTCAAAGCTTCATGGCCGGTCATGCTTTAGCGAACGCTAATGAGGATCTGAATTCACACCCACAATGGCTGCTGAGAGACCTGACTATTCAATTTGTAGCCACACAGCGCGATTTCAGCAATCAGGCCAACAGCCTGCTCTTACAACATACAAAAGTTCTTTACCGACAGCCCATTTTCGTCTCTGAATGGCTGCCCGACATTCCTCTCAATTCACATTGGCGCAAACAAATATTGGGTGTTCTTACTGGGTTTTTAAGCAATGAAGAACTTCCCATAGGCGCCAGAGCACGCTTATTAACCAATTTGGCCAGAACCAAAGATCCTGATATCGCAACCCTCTTCAGGCACCTGCTTAAATCAGCAACGCTAAGCGTCCGTCAGCTAGCCGCTTTAGGCAGTGGCTACATTGGCGACATCCAAGCAGTTGATGTGCTTATTCAGTTGCTAAACGATCAGCCATCAGTAAGCCGGGCTGCGTGCCTGGCCCTGGTCAACATTGGGACTCAACCAGCTCTGGAAGCAATCGCCAGCGCATTGCTGCAGGGCGATGAAAATTTGCGTCATGCCGCTGCCGAGGCCTTTGCCAACCATCCCGAAGAGGGGTATCCAACACTCAGAGAAGCCACTTCCATCGATGACCTGCTCGTCAGGCGGGCTGCCATTACTGGATTACGGCGCATTCACGAAGATTGGGCTATTCAAATTCTAGAGGAGATGCAAATCGAGGATGCACAATGGGTGGTAAAAAATGCGGCTGCGCAGGCCGTAGAAGATATCAACAATCCAACTTTTCACATCCCCAAAGCACCAATGCCGCTGGCAGAATTGCCCTGGTTGATCTCATTTGCAGCCGAACTGGGGGTGGGAGTAAGCCCAGGGGAACCTGCAACAAAAATGCTGAACCAGGTGCTTCAACAAGGCACCGAAGATGAAAAAATGGCAGCCCTATTCCAAATACAAACCAGAGGTATTGCCAACGTATTTCCAGCAATATTCGATCAGTATTGCGGAAGTGACATCGAATTGCGGGAACTGGCATTCAACGCCATCTGGCAATTGGCTGCTAATGGTGAGGATATTCCCTCACTTGTGCAGTATGGGATGGGATAGTATCAAAATATTTAAAGTTACAATATAGACTTCACTGCAAAAACTATCAGACGATGGCTTCCCCCGGAATATATGGGGGCTGTCTAAAAAGGTTAGAGACAGCCCTCCTCAAAAAAGG
>CAYQQX010000247.1:0-4986 GCA_964419495.1 uncultured Anaerolineales bacterium | reverse complement strand
CATCTATAGTATCAGAATTCAATGGCAAAATTTCATGGAAATGGGTGTGTCCATAAACGATGAATTGAGCGCTGCTCTCAAGATAGGCAGGCTCCTTAAGCGCATGTTCAGCCAGGGAGATACGGTTCCCGGTGCGGATTTTTTGGTTGACCCAGCCAGCCAATTTTTCGATGGCTGAAAAGGAGAGACCCTTGGCAAGCAGTAAAGCGGCTTCCAACCCGTCGACAGTGTCAAGCACCAGAAATTTATCATTTTGCCGCACAAATGGTAAATCGATGAATCTCTCAGCAGCATCGTCCCAGATGCGTTTGATGATTTCAGCTTTTTCTTTTTCTTCGGCGTGATGATTGATCAGATTATTCACCCACATTGGAGTCACCAACGCTGGGCGAACATTGGAAAGCTCTTTGAGGCCCTCACTAAAGGATATCGGTACATCACTGCCTAATTTGTTGCGAACTTCAAGTGGAAAACGGGTTAGTAAATCGATGGTCATGGCATCGCCCACACTGGAAAAGCCTCGCCCGGCTTCACGATTGAAATTGATGGGGTCGAATTGATCGCCATGGCGTCCATAGACTCCATAGCTTTTGAGCAGTTGGCCTATTTGTGGTGAGTCTTCGATAGTATATGGGAATGGGTCAGTAGAATTTGCGAGGCCCAAAGCCTCAATCACTTGCTGGCGAATTTGATCATACGCTGCGCCCGGCAAATGAAAGAACCAATCGTGGTTGCCTATCATGTAATGGATATGAACTTCAATGCACACACGTTCCGAGGAATTGCGGTCTGGCTCTCCATTTTGAGCAGCTGGCGGGATGTAAACCTGTTCTCCGTGACTGATTTTTTTCAGTACATCGAGACCCTCATGGTTGTATTCCAAGATTGCAGCAGTAATATCGGCAACTTTTTGAATATACTTAGGGTCTTGTTGGTCATCCCATGGACGAACGCTTACTTCCTCACCTGAAGAGTCGACAAGCCAGCGTTCTGAACGGATCAAGTCAAAGACATCACCTAGCAAGAGCAAATCTATGTTTTCAATAGGTTTATAGCGACCATCCGTACGCCAGGAGGCCTGAAAAGCCATGCTGCGCAAACGGGCTGCGAATACATGGAAAGCGTCGGGAGTTATAGAACTGCCAGAAGTGCCGTCCTTTAGATGTAAGTCACTGATGATGACCAGCATGAGATTACGTGCCTCCTGAAGCCTGGTTGCTGAAACCATTGTACATCAAAAAGCTTCATTTGAAATTGTCCCCTAGAAAAATACCCAGGGCAATCGCATTTAGAAATAGCAGCCATGGATGAGAACACTCAAAACAACATTAGGGGTAGCGAGCCAACCGTGTTGGCGGCCGAATCAGGCTAAACACATCTTGCCAAATTCGCCCAACGCGCCTGTCCTGAGCGTGTCGAAGGGGCTGGGCTACTAGCCCAGAGCGAATTTTCACAGAGAGGAAATCCATATGCGATTGCCCCGCATTTTGAGATCGATTCCCTTGACAAATACGGACAGTACCAATAAGATTGCCCCTAATGTCACAGAATAGCTTTATCGACACCTTATATCATTCAAGCATGGTCATGCCCCAGGCGGGGGCTGCTATAACCGCCTGGGCGTGGAGTTGATTGTGTAACATTCAACGTGTGAACCCATAGGGTCAACACTTCAAGGCGGCGGACAGCTTCCCGCAAATTCCTAGTGAATTTCGAGATGGCTGTCCGCCGCTTTTTTGATTTCTTACCAAACCAACATCGCAAAGGAGAAACTTTCCATGTCCACCCATTCATCTGATCGCCAGTTCGGCTTTAGCACCCGCCAGTTGCACGCCGGTCAACAACCGGACCCTGCAACCGGAGCCAGAGCAGTGCCTCTTTATCAGACGACATCTTATGTCTTCGAAAACACTGCTCATGCCGCCAAATTGTTTTCGCTGGAAGAACAAGGCAATATATATACCCGTATCATGAACCCCACCAGCGATGTCTTCGAACAACGCATTGCAGATCTTGAAGGTGGTGTTGGAGCCTTGGCTGCCAGTTCGGGGCATGCTGCTCAGGCCATGGCAATACTCACCCTGTGTGAGGCAGGGGACCATATTGTGGCTGCCTCTACGCTTTATGGCGGAACTGTCAGCCAATTTCACAATACCCTTCCGCGCATTGGCATTGAAACCACTTTTGTAGACCCTAGCGATCCAGAGAACTTCCGCAGTGCAATTCAACCCAACACCAAGCTGATTTGGGGAGAAACCCTGGGCAACCCGCGCATCAATGTATTTCCGTTTGAAGATGTATCTGAAATTGCTCGTGAGCATGGCATCCCCCTGGTGATCGACAACACTTTTGCCACGCCTTACCTCTGCCGGCCCTTTGAGTGGGGTGCAGATATTGTGGTGCATTCTACAACCAAGTTCATTGGAGGGCATGGCACCACTATTGGCGGCGTCATCGTCGATAGCGGAAAATTCGATTGGGCTGGTAGCGGGCGATTCTCCAATTTTACAACTCCCGACCCTAGTTATAACGGGCTGAAATACGCGGATTTAGGCGAATTAGCATTCATACTTAAAGCGCGAGTTCAAATTTTGCGGGATATCGGTGCCTGTCAGGCCCCTTTCAATTCCTGGCAACTTATTCAGGGGTTGGAAACACTCAGCTTGCGTATGGAACGCCACGCTCAGAACGCTCTAAGCGTTGCTGAATTCCTAGAGAATCACCCTAACGTTAATTGGCTGTCCTATCCAGGATTGCAGAGTCATCCAGATTTTGCGCAGGCTCAAAAGTATTTGCCTAAAGGAGCTGGGGGGATCCTGGGATTTGGTATCCACGGCGGGGCGGTCGCTGGGGCTAAGTTTATTGATAGCTTGCAACTCTTCAGTCACTTGGCTAATGTTGGTGATGCCCGTAGCCTAGCCATCCACCCGGCCAGCACAACCCACAGTCAACTTTCTGAGGAGCAGTTAGCCAGCGCGGGCGTCTCACCCGATTTCATCAGGTTGAGCGTTGGTATCGAAGATATCGACGATATTCTTTGGGATTTGGATCAGGCACTTTCGTAAGATGAGTAGCTGATGCAACCAGAAATTTTGTACACGGATGTCACGGATTTTCACTGAATTATATTTGTTTTTCCGTGGCATCCGTGGTGATCCGTGTACGAAAACATAATAATCTTGTGAATTCAAGTTAGGAAAATATTATGCCAGTTATTATTCCCCAAACATTACCCGCAAAAACCACCCTGGAGGGCGAGAATATCTTCGTGATGAAGGAAAGGCGCGCCCTGGCACAGGATATCCGCGCTTTGAAGATTGCCATCTTGAACCTGATGCCCACCAAGGTGGCCACCGAAACCCAAATCCTGCGTCTTTTGTCCAACACGGCATTGCAAATTGAAGTCACCTTGCTTCACACAAGCTCCCATCAATCGAAGAATACGTCAGCCGAACACTTACTGGCGCACTATCATACTTTTGAAGAGATCAAAGACGAGAAATATGATGGGTTGGTGGTCACTGGTGCGCCCGTGGAACTTCTCGAATTCGAAGATGTAGATTACTGGGAAGAATTGGGTACCTTCTTTGATTGGTCTGAGAGCAATATTTTTTCGACCATGCACATCTGTTGGGCAGCGCAGGCGGGACTATATCACCGTTATAGCATTCCCAAATACGAGATCTCGAAAAAGGTGTCTGGCGTATTTCAGCATCAGGTATTGAGGAAACACACCATGCTGCTGCGCGGTTTCGACGACCAGTTTTTCGCACCCCATTCTCGCTATACTGAAATCCGTCGAAAAGATATTGAGACTATCTCAGACCTGGACATCTTATCTGAATCTGATGAGGCCGGTATTTATGTTGTTTGCTCCAAGGATCGCCGGCAAGTGTATGTCACCGGACACTCCGAATATGATCCTCTGACGTTGAAATTGGAATACCAGCGCGATATTGGCAAAGGCATAACTATCGAACCGCCGCGCAATTATTTCCCCGATGATGATCCCACCCGCCCACCCATGGTGCAATGGCGTGGCCATGCCCATTTGTTGTTCTCAAACTGGTTGAATTATTATGTCTATCAGCGCACGCCATTCGAGATTGAACGCATACCCTTGAATGGAATTGGGCCTTCTTATTGATAAATAATAACCACAGAGACACCGTACCCCAAGGGCATGCTTCGCGAAGAGCACTGAGTTTTTTGATGTAGAAATGAGTATTAAATCAAAATTAGAAATTCTCACTACCAAGTTCTTTCTCTGCGAACTCTGTGTCTCCGTGGTGAAATTCGATTTCCAGACTATGTCAAATTGACTTCGACCTCGATGGTCTTGCCCCCATTTTCGGGGAAGGGCACCACATCTCCAGGGATGGGTTGACCGTTTACCTTGAGAGCGACATTGTTGCCAGGGCCTTGACGCTCTATCTGAATGT
Organism: uncultured Anaerolineales bacterium; assembly: GCA_964419495.1. Taxonomy (GTDB): domain Bacteria; phylum Chloroflexota; class Anaerolineae; order Anaerolineales; family UBA11858; genus NIOZ-UU35. The sequence continues at coordinate 544 of CAYQQX010000247.1, read as the reverse complement.
GATAGGCAACCCCTCGGAACACCCTGGTGACTGCGAATCCATCCCAATCTGAGGGAATCACAGGGGCGATCTTCAAACCCGCGTATGTCGGGCGCACACCTAAGATCGATTGGGTGATGGTGACGTAATTCCAGGCGGCAGTGCCGGTCAGCCAGGAGTTCTTGGCCTCGCCATGGGTAGGGGCATCCCGTCCGGCGATCGCAACCCAGGGGTTGTTGTGACAGAAGATTCCGGCGTTTTCTTTATATCCGGGGGGTTAGGTTTCTCGTCGAGATCATAATCAAAAATTCTCAATGGTTTGAGAAACAGGGAATAAAAAAGGTATAATCAATACATGGATGAAGCTACCCTCAAAGAAGTGACTCTCTATATTGAAAATGCAAATGAATCATTGAGTGTTGCTCAACTCAATTTGGATAACGATTTCTATGCAGCAGCGATCAACCGGGCATATTACGCTATTTTCTATTCGGCAAATGCGTTGTTAGCTACTAGCGATTTCCTGAGACTGCGCTCAGTAAAAAAAGCCCTGCGGGCACAAACC
>CAYQQX010000246.1:0-5085 GCA_964419495.1 uncultured Anaerolineales bacterium | reverse complement strand
GATGTCATGCCAACAGTAGACACTTGGTTTCGATACGCCGGATGCGTCGGTTGAGTAGGGTAATTCCGTATCGAAACCAGCGCATCCGGCACTCAACCAGCGTTGATTGAGCGGTCTTGCGTGCTCACGCGCGACGAACCCTGTTGAAACGAGCGCTTTTTCTGTTTGTCGTTGGACTGCTTTATACACCATTGTGGCCGGCGGATATCCTGCATTTTTACGGCGTAAATATCGCCATTGCTGCCTTTTTGCTGACAGCATCCGATCGCTGTCTGTGGTCATGGGCTACAGGTTTGAGTTTGGCGTTTCTTATCCTGATTCTCATCTTTGATTATGAGCAAGGATGGGATTTTTCCAAACTTGTCTACTTGGATTTTTGGACCCTCAAGGGCATGATCAGGCATATCTTTTGCAATGGTTTTCATCCTGTGATCCCCTGGCTGGCCTTTATGTTGATAGGAATGTGGTTGGGACGCCAGGAAGTTAGAGACCAGCTGATCCGTCGACGAATTCTTTGGCGCAGTGTTCTTGCTGCTGGTTCAGCCGAAATCTTCTCCCTTATAACGACCCAATTAATTCCTGGCGAGGCGGGGATCATCTTTGGCACAGACCCCATGCCGCTCTACGTCGCCGCTGGTGCTGGGACAGCCATAGCTGTCATCATGATCTGCCTTGAATTAACCCTGCGATATCCTGAAGCGCGCATACTCAATCCCCTTGTAGCTACTGGTCAATTAGCATTGACTTTATATGTCGCCCATGTGGTTATTGGGATGGGTTTTCTCGAAAGCATCGGTCGACTTGAGAACCAGACCTTATTTTTTGCAACTGCAAGCGCGATTGTCTTTACTGCTTTGAGCATCCTTTTCTCGTATATCTGGCGACAACGATATCAGCGCGGTCCGTTGGAATGGGGGATGCGAAAAATCACTGGTTAGATATTATGAATTCCATGCAATGTGTGGGCAAAGATAAACACAACAGAAGCAGTTGCGTATAGCCAATTTCGGCCAAGAAGTGCGATGCTAAAGAAAGGTAACAGGGGTGTCAACCTTGGAGCCAGTAATCCGGAAGCGCTCTGGCTCCAAGTTGATGTAGGTGCGAGCAATAATGGCAGCCAAGAAGCAAAATAGATGATGGTTCCGGCAATAAATAGACTCAATCCCGCTTTGCTCAAACGATCGTTCAATCGAAGAGGTATCAGTAAGGGCAGGGCGAAGACAACCATTCGGGTGATGTTTTCAAGGGCTAATAACCAGATGGGGGAGAAAGCATCAGAGATGATTCTTTCGTCGTTTATCCTTGGTCCGAGAATGATATTCCAAAGCAGCAAGGGGATCAGCAGCCAGAAGCAATTGAGCCATCGAAATTCGAGCTTCATGGTTGGCTCTCCAAATAAGGCTGGGCAAAACGCTCTTCATAAACGCCATTATCTTTGAGTTGTGTATCCCAATAAAAATTGGCCATTGGCAGGCGCAGGAATAACCTAAATATTGGCCCTAAGAAAATCGAGTAGCGCTCAACGCCAGCCACAATTGGGAGCAGTTCAGGATTCAACTGTCCTGATTGAGATAACTCTTTACCCAAGTTTTGAAGCGCACTAAATAATTTGACATTTCTTTTATCGGGCATCATGCGCACGCCCTCGCCACCCCCTTTGACGATGGTGCCCAAATAGGGTGCATTCAACCGGGAGGCTAATTTCTGCAAGTAGCGCTCGACGTGGCGGGAATGAAGCGCCTCTGGAAAACCTGATTGCACCAGGAACCCAATCGGTGGATTATCCTTTCGGCCTAGAAGAGTTTCCAGGGATTCAATAAAGGATTTGACCATCCCAGGCATCGCATCGGTATAAAGGGGAAAGCCTACCCAAAGGCATTCAGCAGCTGCGAAAGCCTGCACGAAATCTTCATGATCATTCAAGCGGTTCAGGTTGAATATTTCGAAGCTGTTTCCAGGCACTGACGCAAACCCTTCACCAAACCGCTTGAGCATAATGGGCGTATTTCCTTTGCTCCCGCGCGGCGAGCCGTTGAAGATGGTTAATCGTCTTGGGGGTGTTACCTGCTCTCCTGGAAGAGGTTGTAGCCGTTTTTTTGGACGCACATAAGATTTTGATCTTTCCACGATGAGACTAAACATCTCTTCGATAGGTGTATCGGTCGTCTGTAAAAACTCCAGGCGGCTTTTTAGGTTGATGGCCGTGCGACTGAAGATGTCTGCGACGATATCCAAATCCTTGGGGTCAGTATCCGCTTCGGGCTCGAGGAGCAGCCCAAAACGCGGATAGCGTTTATAACGCGGGCGGTGGTGCGCTTCGCCGCGATCCACAACGGCATAAGGATGGATCAGCGGAATAGATTTATCCAGGGTTGTTTTTAAAAGCCAGCTGGGGAATCCCATGCGCAAGGGTGCCGCCCACAGGGTGAATTCGGAATGGATTACCGTGCGGCACATTTCACAGGAATCGTCTTGTGAACTGCACACCCCCGGAGTTTTTACCCAGCAGCCGAAACAGCCGATACAGTAGCGAAGGGTCAGATCACGCAAATCGAGCACATTGGCTTGGTGTCCCCTGGCATCCAGGTATGTTTTCAGCTGAGCCAAGTATGTGTCAAATGATGATGGTTCGGGGTTTCCGTTTAAGATTGTTATGTTCATGATTTCCTAGACAGACCCTAAAGGTTTCAGAAAACCTTTAGGGTCTAGTAATTTTGATATTATGCAACGCGGCCGCGGCCGCGCGCCTTTTCTGGATCGCGCATTTCCATCAAAGGGATGCCAACCCCATAGGTGATGAAATCGCCTTGAGGTTCGACTTCTAGCACAGAAGTACTTGCCATCAGCTCGGCATCTGTCTCGAAACCGCGAAATAAGGCGTGTAAGACCTCATGATTAAGATTCTCGGTCTTGAGGATCTTTGCTTTCCCGGAAAATGTGATCGTTGCTGCGGGGATTTTGATCCATGGCAATAGAGGAATTCGCTTGGCAATGGGCACTGTGATGGATACGTTGGGGTTGTTTTGAACATGGCGTACTTTCCATGCTTTTGTCTTACTGGAAATATAGATTTTCCGATCATGAACGATGTAGACAATGCCGACAGTACGAGCTTCTCCGTTTGCATTCGCCATTCCAAGGACGGCGAAGAGTTCTTTCTCCATTTCGTTCCATACTTGATCGCTATTTAATTGAACAGACATTATTTGCCTCCAGAAAATGAATAATGGATTGCTGATTTTGAGCAGTTGTCCACGCAGGTTCCGCAAAGGATGCATTCTGAGTTTTCCATTTGCTCGATTTGCACCATGGCGTTTACGTCCAGACTCATGGGGCAGTTGGAAGTGCATTTTTTGCAATCCGCACAAGCCGAGGCATCTGCTACCAGGCGCCAGGATGCCCAGCCGAAGCGATTGCGGATCCAGCGGCCGATGATCATAAAGGGCGCCATCCAGCAAATAGTGTGGCATCCGGCGCGTCTTCCGGCGAAAACCGCCAGGGCGACAAAGATCAACACCACCATGTAATAAGTGATGTATTTCCAGGGTTCATCGACGGAGATACCAGCGTCGGTTAGATGCAGGAAGTTGACTTGCTGGTATCCACCAGCTCGAACAACCATGAAAACGATCAAGCTGACCCAAGGGATCCAGATCAGCCACTTGATCCAGTCAATTTTGCGGCCATTGACTGCTTTCATGTTAATCGGCTCGACCATTTCCTGCATCCCACCGCCTGGACAGACCCAGCCGCACCAGGCTCGTCCAAGGAACAGGGATGAGACGAACATCAGCCCGAACATGATCAGACTGCCGTTGACGATGCCGTTCACGGCACCATCGATGATCACGTAGGGAGAGAGAAAATTCATGGTGATGGGGAAGGATAAAAAGGCCAGGATGACCACGGCTTTGCGTATTCGTTGTCGTATAGGGAGTTGACGCTGCATTGTAATTCTCCAATTTGGAAAGGTTAGTAAAAATCATTTACTAACCACGGAGTCACTGAGAGCACAGGGTTTTCTCTATTAGTAGTAAATCTTAGTGTTCTCCGTGTCTCTGTGGTGAATTATGAGATTAGTTGCATATCAGCTTTCTGGAATACGACCGTTTTGAATTTGTTCGATGACGCCTTCGATCCATTCCAGGTTTGTACGAGCGGTCATTTTGCCGATTTCGAGGGTTTGCATCCAAAAGAAGAATTCCCTTGGCGATTGAACATAATTGGCATAGGCTTCCATTTCCTGGGGGATTTGTTCGTACTGCTGTAAACCCAGGCGCATGAAATCGGCCACACGCTGATACATTTCTACGATCTCATCATTGGAAAGTTGCCCGGCGAAGAAAACCTGGATCAGGGGCGCGTTACGGTGATCTCCAAAAGGCAGGGGGGTAACTAACCAATTGCGCAGTTCTTCCTGGCCGGCCTCAGTGATGTGGTATTCCTTCCGTGCGGGGCGGCTTTCCTGCTCGATCTTCTCCATCTCAGCCCAACCGTTTTCGGTGAGACGGTTGAGCGTGCGGTAGATTTGACTCTGGTCGGCGGGCCAGAAGTGACTAACCGAGGTATCGAAGATCTTTTTCAGGTCATAACCAGAGTATGGGCGATAGCTCAAAAATCCGAGGATGGCGTGTTCCAGCGACATATTGGTCACTCCTTATATAGGATAGTGCATATATAATACAATGGCAATAATATATAATTCTTATAGGGTTGTCAAGTGCTAAATTCAGTAGATCACAGATTTGCATTATGGATGTCATTGCGAATGGAGTGACACTTGCGCCTGCGCTGCAAGTGCAGGTGAGCAATCTCCACCCTTTAGAGGGGGATTGCTTCGGCACGAAACGCCTCGCAATGACACAAAATCGTGATCTACTGAAATTGAACTTTCGACCTTGAAAAATACTTACGCTTCCTTGATACGTTACAAAGTGTGTCATTTTCAAAAAAAAGTGTAATGGGCAATCACACTCTGAACACTTGTGTCATTCTGAGCGAAGCAAAGCATGCCCTGAGCATGTCGAAGGGAATCCCTGATACGTTCAATTTGTTTGAGCCAATGCAGGTATAAATTAGCTCCAC
>CAYQQX010000245.1:0-5092 GCA_964419495.1 uncultured Anaerolineales bacterium | reverse complement strand
GGGAAACAGAGATGTAACAGCGGTCCCGACGGGGGTGGACACCACCCGAAGTAAAAATAGGGGGACAGAACCCACCAGAACCACTTTCAAGACAATCTAGAGTGATTGCTGCATCTCATTTGCAGCTTTCTTCATTTTAATGAGCTTCATTTCTACCAACTAAATACTAGAACAATTGTACTTCTCCCCGTGTAAGGAGTCAATGTCAAAACCAGATAACCAGATATTATGCGCCTAAGATACAGGATATTCATCCATAACCAAAGGGGTTACTTCCTGCACGACTTGTTTCTCAACAGAATCGCGCGTTTTTTCCAAATCATATAACGCTTGCAGATTCATCCAAAGCTCAGCGGAAGTCCCAAAGTAGCGGCTAAGCCGTAATGCCGTATCTGCAGTAACAGCACGCTTTCCATGCACAATTTCGTTGATCTTGCGCGGGTAAACCTTCATCTCCTTGGCTAATCGGTATTGGCTGATACCAAGCGGTTCAAGAAATTCTTCAAGTAGTATCTCGCCTGGATGGACTGGGGGGATTCGTTTTTCTTCCATAAGGCACCTTCATCTAATGGTAATCAACTATCTCAACTTCATACGCATCACCATCCCGCCATTGGAAACATATTCTCCACTGATCATTTATGCGTATACTGTATTGGCCTTGTCGATCACCGTGTAATTTTTCTAAACGGTTTGATGGTGGCAACAACAAATCTTTCAAAACCTTAGCAGAGTGGATATAGGCGAGTTTGCGGTAAGCAACCTTTTGTATATCCTGTGGCAGTTTTCTCGAAAAGTCACGACTGAAAACTATTTTCGTTTCACGCGACTTGAAGGATTTGATCATATCATAATAATACCGCAACGCGGTAATGCCGTCAAGCAACATGGTAAAACCAAGTGAATACTCTAATGGAGATTTGCCGAACAGGAAATTTTCACTACTACTGCGCTTGCGTTACGAACAATTCGTTCTAATCCAACTTAATATATTCAATCGAATTTAACCCAAAAAACACTAAACTAATGTTGATGGCCGTTTTGTGTTCTCTCGGCACGTTTTTTCGATCCAAAAAAGATTTGTTGCTCTCAAATTTAATTAGTCTTCGAGCAAAGCCTACTTGGGAAGTATCCAAAATCTTATGGATGAGTTAAGTCCAGCACAACTCCATAGTATTGGAAAACATAATTGTCCGAAAAGCACACTTTCTTGGCAGTTAAGCATTCTATTTATGCCTAATTCGTTCACATCAATCATGGTTTTCCTCCAGATGAGGAAAGAAAAACTATTCCGGTTTTAATTCTAATAGACAAATCACATAAACCTTGGACAATGTGTCATCTGAAGGAGCGCAGCGACTGAAGAATCCCTGCGATGTTGATCAGAAAATCAGCTTTGAAGGGACTCTTCACTCCAGTTAGTCGTTCAGAGTGACAAATTACGGTTGTCTAAATTTAAAATGATTCATCTATAAGGTACTAGAATTTGATTGAGATTTGCGAGTTGGGGTTTAGAATCTTTTGTGTACGCTCGAGAATGTCTATTCCTTGTTGCTTCAGCCAATAGGGCAAATCGATAAATACCCAATTTTCGACAAGTTTATCCCCCTGACGTCGATAAACGTCTACTACCTGCATTTCAGCATTGACCTTTCCACCCGGCAGACCTAGCCACCCCCCCAGCGGTGTATTGGTTAGATTTGGCCAACCAAAGAAACACGCGTAATTGCCTTCGGCAAATCGGCAGACATGACCTTCGAATTTCTTATCAGAGAGATTTCTGCGGAAGGGCAGTTGATGTTGCTCCTGATAGCGCGGGATGGTATAGGTAGCCCCAATCCCTGCCGGACCGTACCAGATCATATCGGGCGCCCAGGTATTTTCCAGAACTTTCGGGGGACAACCCATCGAGCCACTCTCATTGAGATCATCCAGATCATCGATCATCGTATTTACCAGTGCCAATGTGACGGCGCCATCAGTTTCTGGCGCATCATCGTAGAGCAGCCCATCGTGGGTTCGCGGCCCGGGATAGTTATAGTAAACCCCTGTCGAAGGGGGCAGCGGATTAACGCCAGCCTGCAACATCAATCCGATGATGTCAATGAACAAACCGGTCTGGGTGATCTTCCCGTTTTCGACACAATTAAACTCGGCATAGCGCAGATTGGCGATTTTGCGTGAGCGCGGGATTCCCAACCAGTCAGCATCAAACAAACCCATCAAATTGCCCATGCTCATCACCCACTGCTTACCACTGATCTCGTTGGTGCCGGCGATGAAGATATCCTGACGGCGCTGCATCTTAGCCAAGGATTTCATCAAGGGGGTCCAAAATTGTTCTGCAACTTCCTTTACGCTATTCAACTGGCGAAATGGGTAGACGCCACGCCAAAAATAACTTTCGCTGGTGTAATGTTTTATCACCTCGGCGACAGTCTCTGGAGACGAATTTTCTAGCGCAGCAAAGTATTTTGAAACGATCGCTTTCGAGGTTTGGTATTTGCTCATAAAGAATTGCTCTGAGTTTTCGCGTCTTTTTGTTATAGATATTTATTTGCTTAATTGGCGAGCATAGGTGATCTCACGCATGCGTGAGAAGACTTCCACACCAAGCTGATCATAGATACTGAGAATATCCACCAACACCCAGTTTTCGCGGATCAGACCGTCTTCGACCCGCCAGAAATCCAGGCTACGCATGGTAAGCTGTTTATTCGCCGGTGCGATTCCCAGCCAGCCATCGCCGCTGAGAGTCATCTGCATATTGGGCCAGCCGGTGGTTCCGACGTAATTGCCATCACCGAAAAAGATATCCGCTTTGGTGACAGCCCCTGTTCGATTGGGCATAGCCTTGAGAAAGGGAATCTGGTGCCAGTTGCGAAAACCTTGAATGCCCCTCATCGAACCGATCCCAGCCGGGCCGTACCAGATCATTTGAGGATGCCAGTATTTCTCAAGATTCATGACTTCAGGGCCACCGCTGAGGGGATGCTTGCCCATATCAGTTAGCATAGCCAGAACAAGCTCCACGCTGGCCGCGGCCCGCTCCGGATTGTGCACAATTGTCAAGCCATCCTGTGTGGCCGGTGCGGGGACGAGCCATTCCACGCCCAGGCTGGGGCTCAATGGCCAGGCGTCGGCCTGCATCATTAATTGGGGAATATCCCAGACCGCTTGCATCTCAACGACACGGTCATCCTTAATTCGGTAAAATTCATGATAACGCATAGCAGCAATATGCCGGGTTGGTGGAATATCCAACCAGGGCTTCTCGAAAACGCCCATATAATGGCCGCAACAACCTACCCAGTCCCCTCCTTCGATGCCACCTGCCATCAGGATGAAATCGCGTCGTTCTAAGTCGGGAACAGCCTGAAGTAAAGGTTGGTAGACCCGCTCGTACAATTCGCCAGGTCCATCTACATCTTCGAACGGAAAAGCCAGGTGGATCTCACAATCCGGGGCGAAAATCTCCGCAAGTTGCCTTTTCAGTTTGGAATGATCAATATTGTATAGTGCGTCTCCCAACGTACTAATTAGATTTTTGCTGTGTTGAAGATTATTGTTTGTCATAATATTTCCTTTAGAAAAAGTAACAGCCACCTGTTCTTGGGAAATCTGTTACTCCAATAAATCAGGTGACTGTCTCGTGATAATCGTCTATTCCATTTGTTTTTACTTTCTTTGCATCACCGCCAATTTGCGGTTATCCTTTGACAGCACCAGCCGCGAGACCTTTGACCAGATTCTTCTGGAAGAATAGAATCACCAGAATAATTGGAATAGTGGCTGAAACAGCTGCAGCAGCTGCTAATGTCAGATGACGAGGGTCTTCTCCACCGGTGTAGCGAGAAATCGCTACCGGCAGGGTCCAGTTGGTTTGGGTCAGCAGTCGCACGAGCAAGAACTCGTTGTAGGCCAGCAAAAGCGAGAACAATGCCGTAGAAATAATCCCAGGCCACATTAGCGGGATAATTACTTTGAGGAAGGCGGTGAAGCGACCTGCGCCATCGATCATAGCGGCATCTTCCAATTCAGAAGGAATCTCCATGAAGAAGCTGCGCAGCATCCAGATGGTGAAAGGCTGGTTGACCGCTACCATGGTGAGGATAACCAACAGGTGTGTATCGAGTAGATTCAACGCTGAACCAATCCAATAGTAGGGCAAGATGAAAGCCAGGCGCGGTAGGGCGCGGAAACCAAGCGCGGCGACGAGTACAATCACACCCAGGATGCCAGCGTAACGAGCTAATGAATAGGCTGCCAGACTCCCGATACTAATTGAGATGACAACCGTCCCAACCGTAACAATGATGGTGTTGATGAAATAGTCGTAAAACTTGGCGGTATCGACCAGCTTTGGAATACCCCACAGCAGGGCGACAAACCCGACGACGACAAACGCGTAAACGAAACCATCGCGCACGGGGATATGCTTAGCAAATAGCAACAAGCAGATAAGGATCACTACCGCCATCAATAGAAAATAGGCAATTGTGGCCCCGTTTTCAGGCACGGAACGCAGCCACAATTCCTGATAATTATCCCATGTGGGGGTAAAAAAGAATTTTGGAGTGCGCGAGTTGGCGTCTTTTAATTTTTTGAACGATTGCAGAAAGGTCCAATAGAATGGGATAATACTGTAAATCGCGAACAAGACCAACGCTGCATGTATTAATGCGCGACCAATAGGGCTTTTTATTTTTTCCATAATTATCGCTCCCGCATTTGCTCTTTATAGGATTGGATCAGGTTAGGAATTAAGACGATCATAATTCCAATCACGGTGAGCACCGCCATGGCATCGGCTTTTCCCAAACGCTGCACGGTGACCGCGGTTTTGAAGTTGTACGTCATGATCGTATCTGCTTTATATATCGGATTCATTTCTGTGAGCACAAAAATGCTATCAAAAATCCTGTAGGCATCCATGAGTGCAATTAAGAGAATAAAAATGGTCAATGATCTCACATGGGGGATAACAATATGGCGAATTTTCTGCCATCCCGACGCCCCATCCATGGAAGCTGCTTCTATCTGCTCTGGTGGCAACGTCTGTATCCCGGCAAAGTATGTCACCATAGTGTTT
>CAYQQX010000244.1:0-5146 GCA_964419495.1 uncultured Anaerolineales bacterium | reverse complement strand
GAAAAAAGGGATGCTCATGCGAACTGCTCTGGCCACCCCCAGTTTTTCAGGTTGGATGCCGTAATATGCGATATCTCTGGGTAATAGCAGCATTTCCCCACGTGAACAGTCTGCGGCAATTACTTGCATTTTGTAGCGAAATTTGGAATTTTTGTAATGGGTAATAACACTCTGAACACTTGTGTCATTCTGAGCGAAGCGAAGCATGCCCTGAGCATGTCGAAGGGAATCCCTTATATGTTCAATTTGTTTGAGCCTTTGCAGGTACAAAGTGGCTCGGCCTTTCAGGGATTCTTCGTCGCTTCGCTCCTCAGAATGACAAGGTAAAGTGTTCGACATCATTCTACCCATTACAGAAATTTGGAATTTTCCGGATATTCCTCGTTGATCAAATCTCCAAAGGTTCGAATACCCTTAGCATCTAATAAATTTCCCATTAGATCTTCGAAAAAACGTCCTTCATAGAGACCCTTTTCGAATGTAATACTGGCTACAGGCCCAAAAAGAGGAATTTTGTCTATTAGGCTACGATCTTTCAGGTCATTATAGTTTAGCTCGTCGAGGATATCTTTCATATCTTTGGCCGTGTAGCCTGCTGCGAGCATGGCTGCCACAATTGCTCCAGCAGAAGTCCCAGCTACACTTTCGAATTGGTAGCCTTGCTCCTCAGTTACCGCAACAGCACCAACCAGGCCTACGCCTTTTACACCTCCCCCTTCGAATACTGCATTAATTGGCTGTTTCTCTGTCATCATTCGCTCCTTTTCCCGCAAAATATGCATATTCAGAATACATCATAATCAATGAGTTTGCAAATGAATGCATGCTTTGTTTTTGTGCTGGCGCATCCATGAGATGATGGCTGTAATTTGGATAAAATTTATCAGAAAAGGAAGTCTATTTATGAACATTACAAATGTAGTGCGGTGGATATTATCTCTGGCGTTGCTTGGATAGGAGAAGTTATCACCATAAACTTTGTGTTGGTGCCTGTTGTAAAGAAAATTAATAGAGATTCCCGTGGAAAATTTATTCGTCAAATATTCCCCAGGATATTCAGATTGGCCTCGGTTTTATCTTTGACAGCAATAATCTCTGGAGCGTCGATGAGTTATCTCATCACAGTTTGGAAAAATTTGGGGGAAATGATCTTCACTCGGTGGGGATTGGGAATAGCAATTGGGGGTGGACTAGGCTTAATACTTACCCTATTTTTACTTTTTTGTGGAGAGCCGTTTAGAACCCATTGCTGTTACTGCTGAGGATGGAAAAGAAGTTGATGTTGAAATGTTTATCAAAGTACTGGATATTGTCCCGAGGGTTGGTTTAAGTATATTGATCTTGATTGTTTTATCGATGATGATCGCGGCCAGGGGTTCGTGATGTTTTGATGGGCAAAATCAAAACCCAAGGATTTCGCCTTGGGCTTTGGGCGTATGTATATTTCAACCTAATTTTGAGAATTAATTCATCTTTCCTGAATAGAGTAGGATTTGGGCATTTTTGCAATGAAAACACAATCAGACACAGGAGCACAGGAGCTTGTTCCGGTCCCACATGTGCAATTCATATCACTTATCTGATCATCATCCGATTGCAGGCGCCCTTTTTGTACCCAAAACTGGATCATCCCCTCTAATACATTGGGTTCGACCCCAAGCTTGCGGCTGAGTTCATTGATTGTGATTGATCCACGAGCCCCTTCGATTTCTTGAAGAATTTGGTTCAACATCCGCTTTACCCTAACCCTAACAGCAATCCGCCTTGGAAGACCACAATGGCCATGATCCAGGCCAATACAAATTGCCCGATAATGCTGACCCACATCCATTTGGTTCCTAATTCTTGTCGCTCAGCAGCCACGGCAACCATGCAGGGAGTGTAAATCAATACGAACACCATGAAAGCCACTGCGGCTAATGCGCCGTGTCCATTGCTGGAATTATCAAAGCCTACTTGGATAGCTTGCATTAAGTTAGTAGGTTCTGCTTCATCTTCTTCTTCAAAAAGGTTGACGCCAATAATCAGAGGTAACGATCTGATCGTATCTCCGGTAGCGCCAATAAAAGATGTCACGATCTCACGGGTATCTTCGAAAAAGGTGGTTGCTTCTGCCACTTCTTCAACACCGTCCTCCGTCGCATAAACCTGTGCCATCGTACTGACAACCACTTCCTTTGCAACGAATCCAGTTAGTAAAGCACTGCTGGCCTGCCAATTTCCAAATCCCAATGGTTTGAACAGCGGCGCGGTGACTTGGTTGACAGCTGCAAATAGACTGTTTTCTGTATCTACCTCAGTAAATCCAGCATCTTCAACTACGGGAATGGCCATCAGCAGCCAGATTAGAATCGAGGTGATCATGATGAGAGTTGTGGCATTCTTGAGAAAAGCACCCACGCGCTTTTGGATATAAATCCAAACCGATTTGAAATTTGGCAGACGGTAAGCTGGGAGTTCAATGATTAAGGCAGATTGTTCTTTGCCCTTGAATACAGTTCTTCGGAGAATGAAACCAATGGACAACGCAGTCAAGATACCCAATAAATACATGCTGAAAACGACCGTACCAGCAGAGCCAGGAAAGAATACGGCTGCAAACAATGCATAGACTGGCAGTCTTGCTCCACAGCTCATAAACGGTACCAGCAACCCCGTAAGAATACGGTCCTTTTCATTTTCCAATGTACGAGTGGCATAAAAAGCAGGCACTGTGCAACCAAAGCCCACCAGCATGGGCAAGAAGCTTTTTCCATGCAAGCCGATGGCACCCATGACGCGGTCCATCACATAAGCCCCTCGGGCCATATAGCCAGTGTCCTCTAGCACGGCCAGTGCCAAATATAGAAATGTCAATACTGGGACGAATACCAATACACCACCAACACCGACAATGATTCCATCCACAAAGAGGCTCTCGACCCAACTGCCTCCCAGGCCAATGGCAGTAATGATGTTGACAACCCAAATTGTCAGAGGACCGCTAATCACACCATCGATCCAATCTAGATAGGGCACGGAAACTTCCGCAGTCAGTTTGAACACCGTCCACATGACAAAGAAAAAGACGGGAATGCCAATAAAGCGATGGGTCAAAATACTGTCAATGCGATCAGAAAGTGAAATCGAAGCCGTCGCTGGGTGATGAACTGCTTCTCGCACAACCTGGTTGATCCATTGGTAGCGACGGTCGGCGATATGAACATCGAGATCATTTTCGTGGGATTTTTTCAGGCGAGCGATGCTCTCCCTGGATTTCTTGATGAGCTCTGACCCACCTTTCAAAGCAAGTAATTTTATTTCAATATCACGGTCTACTTCCAATAATTTGATAGCAACCCATCGGGCAGGATACGATTCCTGAATTTCAGGATACTGTGCGATCTCATCAACTAGATATTCAATTTCGGTTTCTACTTCAGCCCCGTAATCAATTTTGAACTGATTACCTACCTCTAAAAATGTTAAACTCGAACTCATTGACCATTCCTCGATGAAATTTCGATGACCACATTCAATAGATCACGCAGCCCTTTTTCTTTCCTAGCAACGGTTCTTACTACGGGGACATTTAAGGCTTTACCGATTAGGTCATCTTCGATGCGTATGCCTTTTGAATTAGCTACGTCGGTCATATTGATTGCCAAAATTACTGGGACTTCAGTTTCTAAAACTTGCACAGTTAAATAAAGATTTCTTTCCAATTTTGTCGCGTCCACGACAGTCACAACCACATCGGGTTGCTCTTGAACAATAAAATCTCGAGCGATGACTTCTTCTGGAGAAAAGGCACTCAAGCTGTAGGTTCCGGGCAGGTCGACCACCCGAATTTCTCTACCCTTATATTCAAAAGAGCCCTCTTTTTTCTCGACGGTTTTCCCCGGCCAATTGCCGACGTGTTGTTTGGCACCTGTCATGGCGTTGAATAGGGTAGTTTTCCCTGCATTGGGGTTGCCGGCTAACCCAAGTAAGATCGGTTTCATAACCAAGAAGCCCTTACTGGTGCCCCAATTAATTCAACGTTGATCTTTTTTGCCATTCCCCTGCCGATAGCAATGCGCGAATCGCGTACCGAAATGACCAATGGCCCACCATTATCTTGCAGAACTTTGAACTCCACACCGGGAGTAAGGCCAAGTTCGGCCAAGCGGTGCGTGAGACGATGTCCAGCGTCAACACAAATCAATTTAACACTTTGCCCCGCGGAAATGTTGGATAAGAGTTGGAAATTATGCATGATGTTCCTCTACAAAAACTTTCTCAGCGATGTCTTTCGTTATTGTTACCTGATTCTCGGGTGCTGTCTGGAGAAGAATGGTGCCAGAATTATTTGCTGCGATGACACATCCCAGATTACCTGGAAAGAGACCCTGATCTGTAAGAAAAGTTCTCAAGTTGGAATCGACATCTACACGTGCGGTTTGAAATTCCTGGCCAACTTTTAGTTCGCTTAGCGCGATACTAGGCTGCATCACCCCCTGATCTTCCGATGGGTAGATCGGTAATCCGTGAAAGCATGTTTTGGGGTGATCGAGAAAATCTGACAAACGATCGGCTAAGTCGTCTGATGTAACGTGCTCCAATTGGCAGGCAAGCTCATCGGCTTCGTCCAAATCCATTTTTAAATCTTTGATCAAAAATACTTCCCATAAACGACGGTGACGCAATATTCGAGTAGAAATGTTTTTTCCTTCGGCAGTTAATTCAACTCCCTTATAGGGCGTATAGGTCACCAAGCCTTCATCGGCCAATTTTTTGACCATCTGATTAACCGAAACTGGCTGCACAGCGAGTTTTTCCGCGATTTCAGGTATAGGGATTGGCCTATCAATACAATCCTCACAAATGTGACGGATTGTAACCAGATACATCTCTTCACTTTCACTCAACTTGTTATGGTGCGTCATAGAAAAAATCCAAAAATGTTATGGTTCACCATAAGAATAGCAGAGAGTTAAGGATTTTGCAATCCGATGATGTCACAATTTTCTTTGACATTTGTCATACCCTGTACGCATTTTACGAGGTTATTTTCTTTGGAATTTGGGAGGGATCGTGATCCCCCAACAGGTGATTCATTTCAAAGATTCCCCGTAACTACTAAGCCATCACCTGTGATGGCATGAACGACTGGCTGCGGAGGGCA
>CAYQQX010000243.1:0-5214 GCA_964419495.1 uncultured Anaerolineales bacterium | reverse complement strand
AACCTTGGGGGGAACTGAACTATGATTCTCCCCCCAGAATTGGGGGGCGGGGGGGGCTGAAGGAGAATAAACTTCATGAGGTGTTTGTTCAAGCTATTCCTGACTACTACAAAAGGAGTTATTTATGGAACCGAAAGCAGATATTGGATTGATTGGCCTGGCTGTGATGGGCCAGAATTTAGTGCTCAATATGGATGACCATGGCTTTACTGTCGCGGTCTACAACCGTACCACGAGTAAGGTCGATCGGTTTCTGGCCGATGAAGCTCGGGGAACCAAGGTTATTGGCACACATTCCATAGAGGAATTTGTGGCAGCTCTCAAACGGCCCCGCCGGGTGATGCTGATGCTCAAAGCGGGTGATCCTGTGGATTGGGCGATTGAATCTTTGTTGCCCCACCTCGAGGCAGGAGACATTATCATCGATGGGGGCAACTCAAATTACCTGGATTCAGTTCGCCGAACTGAATACGTGGAATCCAAAGGCTTGTACTTCATTGGTACCGGTGTCTCTGGCGGAGAGGAAGGGGCTCGATTTGGCCCCTCGATCATGCCGGGAGGTTCAATGGAAGCCTGGGCGCATGTCAAAGACATTTTTCAAAGCATTGCAGCCAAGGTCGATGATGGCACGCCCTGCTGCGATTGGGTCGGCTCTGATGGCGCTGGGCATTTCGTCAAGATGGTGCATAACGGCATCGAGTATGGCGATATGCAGTTGATCAGCGAGGCCTATCACCTGATGAAAGACGTGCTGGGGATGAGCTACCCGGAAATGCAAGCTGTCTTCGCTGAGTGGGATCAAGGGGTATTGGATTCTTATCTGATTGAGATCACAGCGGATATTTTAGGGTATGTAGATGAAGATGGAGAACCGCTGGCAGAAAAGATCCTGGACTCGGCCGGGCAAAAAGGTACTGGTCGCTGGACAGCAATTAACGCACTGGAATTGGGGATCCCGCTGACGCTGATTGGAGAGGCAGTGCTGGCGCGTTCTTTGAGTGCTCTCAAAGATGAACGGTCCATTGCCTCGAAAGTGCTTGCAGGTCCTCAGGTGAAGTTCGACGGCGACGTGGCTGCGGTGGTGGAGGATATTCGCCTGGCGCTCTACGCGGCCAAGATCATTTCCTACACCCAGGGGTACATGCTCTTGCGGGCTGCGGCTGAAGAATATGGTTGGGATCTGGATTACGGCGGCATCGCCTTGATGTGGCGCGGCGGTTGCATTATCCGCTCGGTATTCCTGGGTAAGATCAAAGACGCCTATGACGCCGATCCAAATCTGACTAATTTGCTGCTCGACCCCTACTTCAAGGGGGAAGTCGATGGAGCCCAGGCAGCCTGGCGGCGAGTGACAGCTTTGGCAGTGGAAAATGGTATCCCCATACCCGCTATCTCAAGCGCGCTGGCTTTCTTCGATGGCTACCGCATGGAGCGCTTGCCAGCCAACTTGCTGCAAGCTCAGCGTGATTACTTTGGTGCACACACCTATGAACGCACCGACAAACCTCGCGGTGAGTTCTTCCATACTAATTGGACAGGTTCAGGTGGAGACATCACATCTACAACCTATGATGCATAGGGAAATCGAGGATTTATATTTAGGTCTTTTTCCACCTGGATGATCCCCATCATGGAATTTTTGATGAGGATCGCTGATTCTGAAAATCAATCATTGCTGATTCTCTAAAAATATTCTAAGAAGATTTACTTGTCACAATTCTTGAAATCGTTCGCGACCAGACACAAAGAAATTACGTAGCTCCTAACAAATATAGCAATATAGGATACTTCTTAGAAATCTATTTTGGGAGTTAGCACAGCGTTTGTTGCAACAACTCCATTCAGATTAAACATCTATTGCATAGTATCGGTAGCGTTTGTAGATCTTTGCCCCCATGCGGTGTGCCAAAGGCCAGGTATCGACGTTGTCTTCGCCGGTTAATGACATATCCGCCCAGGTATAATCTTTATCTGCTGCGCGACGGGCTATCTCATCGAATAGCAGCACGCTGACACCAGTGTCCCAGTACTCTGGCGGGACAACCACGCTCTTGATAGCGATGCTCTTGGGTTTATAGCGAGCATAGCGCAGCACGCGCACATAATCCCAAGGGTAGCGCAGCCCGTTTAGGTGGATCAATACCTCGTTGAGGTTAGGGATCGCAGGGAACCAGCCAACAGCTTGTCCATTTATCTCAGCAAATAATACTAAATCAGGATCAGCAATATCCACCAAAGGCAAAATCATGGATTCGATTGCAGCGCGAGTGTAGGGCGCAAAATTGGGCATATGGGCTAGACCGCGGTTTTGAAGGTCAACTACCCGGTCGATTTCACCATCGATATCATCCATGCGCGCCCCACGAACAGTGATCTCTTTGCGTTTTCTAATTCGGTCGGCCAGACGCACCAAACGCCGTATCGGAGGTGCGTTTAGATCAAGGTCGATGGCGTAAGCCAGGCTGTCTCCCCCAGCCTTAGTAAAACCGTAACGCTCAAAGAATGCCGGGTAATAAGTTGCGGTATGACTACAGTAGACGGCCGGAGGTCGGTCGCGCCCCTCGACCAAAATCCCCCGAGAGTCTTCACGATCCAGGTTGTGGGTTCCATGAATGCGAACCAAACTGTGATCTCTAGCCCACGCAGCAGCTTGATCGAATAGCAACTCTGCCACGGCGTAATCATCCACACACTTGAAGAAACCGATCTGGCACTCTCCAAATCCTCGACTGCGAGTGGCATTCTGATCCTCTGCGCAGGAAATGGTGCCGACTGGCACCCCATCTTTCCAGGCAATAAATAATTCGGCGTAACCATCCTGGAAGAATTTGCCTCGTTGTGGGTCAATCGCCTTTCTGCGCTCTGACAGCAGAGGCGGAACCCAGAGTGGATCATTTTTGTAAATGCGCCAGGGGAAGGTCAGGAAAATATTCGTTTCGCGACGGGATTGAACGGGATGGATTTCGATGGGACTCATTATGTTCTCCATGGAGATTATAAATTATTGTCCAGGAAAACAAAGTGACAGTCACAACTCAAATTGTGACCGTCACTTTGTCTGATTTTGACGAATTTACTATATACGCTTGCGCCCCCAGCCCTTTGCGAATTTCTTTCAGCGCCCAACGGTAATGACTGCTGGTGCAAGATGTGAAATACGCTGCTAGCGTGTTCTTGTTCATCCAGGGGTACAAGCCTGATGTGAATAGGGTTTCACCTGGAAGCCCCTCGATGGTTTCCAGGTTCTTTGGGAATTGCCATGAGTGGCCCCCTACCACGGCGATTCCTTGAGACCCGGTTTCCATGGTTTTTTGATAAGACTTCCTGAACATGGCCTGAACTTCATCTAAAGATCGCCGCAAATGCTTTTGACGGATTTCTTCGTTTAGGGCGGGAAGTTGATTCCACTTGTAGCCCTCGGCGGGGACATGCGGGGTCTCACCATGCTGACCGGCTGCTAACCAACCTAAGACCATATGCTCCCATCATTATGTGTGACAAGCTTTGATCTCACGCAAAGCCGCCAAGACGCAGAGAAAAACTTTGCGACTTAGCGTCTTGGCGTGAACTAGGTAGTGTTGACATTTCAAATGTTTTTAGGCAAATATTGCCAATTGTGTGAATATCATTTCCAGAGAGAAGTCACCAAATGTCAACACGGCCTAGTTTCAAGCTGGTAATTCATTACGCTATTTGTAATTTGCTAAGAAATCTGCAACAACTTGAGCAAACTGATCAGGCTGCTCTTCGAAAGCGAAGTGCGATGCATTCTGGATGACAACGAACTCTGCGTTGGGGAATGCGTCGGAGTAGAGGCGACTGGCTGCTTCGCTCTGCAAATCCTCTGCGCCATGGATGACCAGTACGGGAGCATCCACATCCGCTAAAGCTTTGCTGTAATCATGCCGCTGCCCCATGCTACGTACTGTGCCCACACCATCCAGCCGCCGGGCTTGCCCTGTTCAGGCAGGCTCGAAGCTTGCTCCAATTGATCCGGGTCCATGATCGCCACATAATACTCGCCAAACTTCTCATTCATAGCGACCAGATCAGCCTCTGATTTATCGAAAAGGCTCCCGAAATCGAAATATTCTTCCATGAAGGCGTCAAATTCAACTTGCTGCTCAGGTGATAGTTGTTCTCGCACGCTGGCAAACAGATCGCTGTCGGTCTCGGGTTGGGGCATGATCAGTGTGTTTGCCGGGGAGATCAAGATCAAGGCTTCGACCTGATCAGGGAACTCAGCTGCATACAGCGAGGCCAGGAAACCGCCCCAAGAGTGCCCGACCAGGATCAGTTTCTCATCACCCAAGATCTGCCGGATACGCTCGATGTCAGCGATCTGGGCACCCAGTCCCAGGTTACGGTCCAGGGTTTGCATATTTTCATAAACGTTGGGGGAGTCAAAGCTTTCAATAGGGCGTGTCGATTCGCCACATCCCCTTTGGGCGTAGTAATAGAATCTGTACTCATCGGATAGTAGGGATAACCCACTGGCTGGTTGACTAAAGGGCTGCCCCGGCCCTCCGTGGATCACCAATACATTACGGCCACCCCCCTCGGAGAAATAGGCCAGCTCAACCCCCGGCTCGACCAGCCAGGTTTCAAAGCCGGTTGGCTGCTCGGGGGGCGCAAGGGGTGCACTCAGGTTTTCCTCAGCGCTGACCATGCCAGGTTTATAAAGCGGTTGAGAAGACATATACCAAAAGCCTCCTACCAAAATGACGGTTAATAGGGCAATTGCGCCCAGAACGATCCATAATACTTTGCGTTTCATATTCATTCCTTTCTAACTTGAATCATCTTGATATAACCTCGCTGTTTCCCGCGCCCAATCTTTGACCATGAGGCGCAATTCCGGCGGGTCTAGGACAGTGACCCAATTAGCAAAACCCAGCACCATAGATGCCAGCCAGTAAAGGTCTGGCGCGGCCACCACCACGTCCATGCTGCCATCGGGACGTTCATTGAAAGAATCCCAATTCGACAAATTGGACTTAACGATATGCGCAGCATCCGCGATGAAGCGCAATTTCGCGCTCACCATTGGCTGATCCTTGAACTCTGCATCCAGATATTCCCGAGTGTTGAAATCATCAGGCATTTGGAAATTCTCGCCCAACAGCTCTAATTGCAGGATGCGATCCACCCGAAAGGTGCGTAAGGAGGTGTGCAAAAATAAGATCCCATTTTTGAAATGGTCTGGAAGAATCG
>CAYQQX010000242.1:0-5270 GCA_964419495.1 uncultured Anaerolineales bacterium | reverse complement strand
CCAATTTGTCAACCAGTTTTTTCTCTTTTTATCGTGCGAAATGAGCCATGCCCAATAATTCGACTCCAAATCTTTTGTGAATTCAATTGTGTCGATAGGTGGCAATGGTTCTAGCAGAACCATAGAGGCTTGCGCCATTTCAAGAGGATCACGCTTCCAGGCATAATACATAGCCTGCTGCATTGCCTGGCGTTTTTCACTGCTCATTGCACCCACTGAACTGAAATCAATGAAGGCAAGATGGCTATTTTCCCCCACAATAACTTCATCGGGATGCAGGTCTGCCCGGAAGAGCAGGTGTTCGTCTAGCCCCCAGAAATTGACCCACATTAAGCGTTTGGCGACCAGCTTTGCATTGATATTCAGTTGTTTTGCTCTGGCTAATGCTTCTTGGTCGTCATGTTCTACCGCTGCTAACAACTCCCAGAGCCACATGCCTTCCGAAAATTTTTGGACTGTGACTTCAGGGCTGCACAAATCGAAATAAATTCGTGGTGCGCTAAAGAACTTTTTGCCAGATCTTTTGGCTTCACGCCTGAACAGAGCCTGATGGCGAGCTTCGAGCATGAAGTTTAGCTCATCTTCGATGGCTTCGCGCAATTCCCTGCGGATGTTTTGAGTGAATCCAGGACGAATGATGCTCAGGAATTCTGCCGAATCAAGCAGCCAGTCCAAAGCTTTAAGATCGGCCATAAAAAGTTCACCGATATTAGGGCGACGGACTTTAACGGCGACTTTGACACCATTGTTAAGGATCGCCTGGTAAACGCACGCTACTGAATTTGAAACAATCGGATCTGGGTCGAACTGAGCGAATACCTCAGCCAGAGGCTGGCCGGTGGCCTTTTCGATGATTTCTATGGCTTCATCAACTTCGAATGGCTTAATTTCGTCGACGATTTTTGATAACTCAACGCAATATGACCAGGGAAGTAAATCAATTCGCATTGCCAGTAGGCGCCCGATCTTTTTGAAAGTTCCACCAGAGTTCTCGAAAATATGTCTTAAGCGATCGGCACGTTTTGCTTCAGTGTTAGCCCCTCGCAATGCGTTCCAGAGATTCCCTGCTGTGAAACTGAATCCCGCGTAACACCATATAGCTAAACGCCTGAATACCTGTGCGTAACGGATCGGGAAGCCGGCCGGTTGCATCATCGGCGGAGTTACATCAGCAGTCTCCGTAGTGATAAACTCACGCCGCGGCAGACTTGCCATGACCCCGGGCTGGTTTTTGCGCGGTCGCGGGTGCAGCGTTATCGGCTGATTGGATTCGATACTTTTCATTCAAGCCATTTATGGAAAATAGGGTGCAGGTTGACGCATTCTGCTACCTGCACCCTATTTTCCATTACAATCCCTCCCTCAATTTTTGGGAGGGGTAAGGGGTGGGGGTATTACCAGCGCCATCTCCGCAGCGTTCGCGATACAGATCGAAGTTGGCGGCGAAGGAATTTCTGTGTCTCAGGGGTGTTCATCGCCCGTGCCATATCGTAGGGGATCGGGCTGGCTTCCCTCATCGCTCGGGTCATCGCTAAGCCTGAGTTGGGGATGAAATCGCGAATCGCGCCATCTTTCTTTTTGCGGGCAGAACGGTTGCTTCGTTTTCGATAAGTTGAAATACCTTCCTCGACAGCGCGAGCCATGCGATGGGTTGAGCGGGTCAGATGCCGTTCCATGCGTTGGGCATCTTCAAATCCTTTAGAATAACGTCTCTTTTTCTTGCTTTTCTTCTTTTTTTTGAGCGTCAGGACGATTGGTTTTTCGAACCCCTCGGGTTGAGTCTCAAGGCGTTCTTCGGTAGTTGTATCAGCCATATCAATATCTCCTCAAAAAACAGGAAAGTTGCTAAAATCCAAACATGCCCCGTTGACGTCTGCGTTTGGGCCTTCGCCTGTAAACTAGGACCAACGGTACTAAGGTTTTGCCATCGAGTTCATCACCGAGCATAGAACCAACTTCCTCGACGACATCTTCAACTTCAAACCAAAGTTTGCCGCGCCCTTCCATCAGGCGTTTGATCCTTTTTCGTTTCTGTTTTCCCAAATCAATAATTATTGGTTCAGTTACCTCGAAATCAACTTCGTTGGATTTGTTTTCCTCTGCCATGGCAAATTCTCCTTTACTTCTTCTTGCCCAAAAATTTCACTCTAATCATAGCACAGTCCTATCATCTGCTACAATAATCTATAGGAATATTTCTGATCTTTGAGGAGGTGCTTGTGAAGAGAGCTCTGGGAAAGTTTGAGACAGCCGCAGCCCTTTCAGGGGAACACGCGGTCTGGAATATTGTGGGGATGCTGCACTTGGACGGAATCCCGTCCCCAGACAATTTGCGCGCGGCTTTGGATATTTTGCAGGCGCGCCACCCATTATTAGGCGTCCGTTTGATCCAAGAGGGCGGCCGACATTATTTTGAATCTGGAGACGTGCCCGCAATTCCGTTGAACATCCTCGGGCGTCGGGATGACGATCATTGGATTGAGATTGTAGAAGATTATCTGAATTTCGTGTTCGATCATTCTCAAGGACCGCTATTACAATGTGCCTTCTTGAGTGATGGCAAAAATAAGGGCGATTTAGTATTAGCTGCCCAACATTCGATCGTTGATGGTCCCTCGGTGGAGAACTTGTTTCGCGAACTGATGACATTGTGCGCGCTGATCGATTCCAAAGCTGAAATCAAAGGATTTGACCCACTTCCGCCATTGCCTCCCGTGGAAGAATACTTCCCTTCAGGGTTCCAAGGCTTCGATCTAAAACGTAAGTCATTGGGCTATTTCCGAGCCCAAATGGGGGACGAATTTAGGTATCAACTGAACTTACGCGGCAAAAGAAAGCCCCCGATCAATCTGGATGCCAAAGGCTGTGTCTTTCCCATGCGCACACCTGAAGATTTAACCCTTTCAATTGTGCGCCGCGCTCGCCAACAGCGAGTCACGCTCAATAGTGTCATCAACGCCGCCCTGCTGTTGAGTCTGCAAAAACATCTCTACGCTGGCGCGCAGATGCCCTTCCGCTATATGTCCATGGCAGATTTGCGGCCTTATATTGACCCACCCGCGCCGCCCGAACAGGTAGCTTGCTATATTTCCCCACTGCGATATACCATTCAGGTTTTGGCTGACGATACATTATGGCCATTAGCCCATCGTATCAACGAGCAAATTTATGCATCTACGAAGCGTGGTGAAAAGTTTTTAGCCTCAGTAATGGCAGAGCAGTTCATGCGCATGACCTTTGGGATGAAGAAATTCCGCATGGCAACCACAGCGCTCAGTTATGGTAGCGCGTCGAAGCTAGAAACTGAATTTGGGCCATATAAGATCACTGGTGTACAAGGCTTTGTCTCCAATTTTGGCCTCGGCCCAGAGTTTTCTGGTCAGGTCAGCATCTACAATGATGAGCTTTGGTGGGATATGCTCTATATGGACACGGATATGGATCGCGCCATGGCCCAGCAGATAGCTGATGAGATACACGTTATTTTGGTAGAAGCCTAAAAGAAGAGTTCCCCCGTCGCGATCGCGTTTGGATCGACAAATACTTATAAGCTAAACTTCTTCGCCCCATTAGTTGGGTCTAAGCGATCCTGAGACGCATTAAGACTACAAGTTTGCTCAAAACCTTTGGCCGTCAGATTCCATCGTGGCCCGGCGTTAGGCGACACATTTCTCTGATCCATCGACTCATTTAATTCGATCTTCAACAAACTCTTTCACAGCCCTTATGATTGGTGGGCTTATCATAGTTGGTAAATCACCCAGATCAAAATATTGGTGTTCCGTATGCTCAGTCTGATCCACATTGACTTCTCCTGCGAAATCATTAGCTATATACACTGCCATGACATTATATACTTGATCTCCATTTGGATATTCATAGAACATGTCTTTCCCAGAAAATACCCTAAAAAGATTCATTGTACCAACGTCTAATCCAGTTTCTTCTTTTACTTCGCGTCGCGCTGTGTCTTCCAAACTTTCACCTAATTCCATTGCGCCACCTGGGATCCCCCAACACTCATTATCCGATCTTCTGATAAACAATATCCTACATTGATTATCAATTATGAGCACCGCAGCGCCCACTAATATTATTGGATCATGGCCTATTCGTTTTCGTAATTCTTCAATATATCCCATTCTTCGATTACCCCATCAAATCTCTATATCGTCAAGAATAAATGGTACTTCTTGATTCGCTAATGCATCATCTATCCTTTGACGGTCCAATGCTCTGACATTCATGTGCTTGATTTCAGCCAAAGAATAAAACCCAGCTTCCAATGCATCATCCCCCGCCCGAAGTTCTCCACCAGTTTGCGCCGCTAAAAAGTAAAAAATCACAAATTGCCAACGGTTCCCATCTGGGTATTCAACTAACATATTAGGATTTGTGTAAACGCCTACTAATCGTTTGACCTGTACATGTAAGCCAGTTTCTTCATACACTTCGCGTTCACAACCTTCTGATACGCTTTCTCCAGCTTCCATATACCCACCAGGAACTGCCCATTCACCATTATCTGCGCGCTTAATCAGCAAAATCTTCTGATCCTGATCAAAGATTGCCGCTGAGCATCCGATAGCCAATTTTCCAAGTTTGCCCAATCGCTCCCCGTACATGACACGGACCATATTTTCCCTCACAAATCTATTACCTATGTATTTTTAATAGCAGCCTAACCTTGGATTTATGCGATCTGGCGTCTCTGCTCAGGATGTTGATCCGTTTGGCGGTAACTTGAGCTAATTACCTGACGACCTCGATGATGAACACACTCACAACCACGATTACTAAAGGTACTCCAAGTATATAACCAATCTGCCAGGCTACACCGCTTGGCTTTGCCATATTGATTGTTACTCCTATCCATGGAATACGCTTGGGGACCCAAGTTCGCGAATCCTTGTGGCTGAAGTACATCGAAAGCCACTTCGGACCCGATGTCCAATTCTCAGGGGATTCCCATTCCCTTTGGTTTATTTCAGCTTGTGACACCACATTATCTCTTTATCTTGAGTTTTTTAGACCATTTTATGCCAATTGATTCTGGCATCGCAAAGGCAAGCCGCTTATGATTTGCGGTCATAAGACTAAATGTCCGTTTTCCCAATAATAATTTTCCTGATAACCATTTGCCTTCGTGGATTTTCTGAATTTCAGCTAACTGTATAATACATTCATTCCCAACGATGGGCACTAACATTAGCGTTGTTTCTTCTAGAATCGCGATTCCTGGCGATTGGATATTTCCTATTTGCATCAAA
>CAYQQX010000241.1:0-5325 GCA_964419495.1 uncultured Anaerolineales bacterium | reverse complement strand
TTAGCAAAATGCAGCAGGATTATACCAAGGATTATCAATTTAACACTAACCCTAAATGAGAACTCGAAAGGAGCAGCAGTTTGCGCATAGCCAAATAACCGGGAAATTTATTCTATCGGTATGGCTGCCAGAATAGAATGCGAAGCCTTGACTTTATAGTGGAATCTGGTAAGCTGGTCACATATTTTGGATATAATTTATCAATATTGGGGATTATGTACTCTTGTGATTACGTCTTATGACTACTACCAAGCAAAATCCTACGGTTTCCGACCTTCGAGCCGCTGCCGCGCGTGCTCAAACTGCATATCAATGGGAAGATGCGGTTGATCATTTTTCTCGGGCTCTTGATCTACCTGATCTCTCCCCCACCGAAGAATATGAATTGCTCAATGGCCGGGCGTTTTGCTATCAGCGACTAGGTAAATTTCAGGCTGAGGTAGATGATCTTGTTGCCATGGCTGACTCAGCCCAAACGAGAGGTGATGAGCAACAATATTTGGATGCTTCATCCCGCCAGTCTTTCACTCTCACCCATCTTGGAAAATTGGAACAAAGCCAAGAGATGTCTTTGGAAGTAAAGCGCAGAGCAAAGAAGTTAGGCGATGATTTCTTTGTGGGGAAAGCCCTGCAAGCGCTTGGCGATGCATATATTAATGTCGGGGAGTTCGAGCGTGCTGCACAAGAACTGAATGAAGCGATCAAGATTTTTCAAGATCTGGGAGTTTTACATGAAGAAGCCAGGTGTGCCTATCATCTTGCTTATGCGGGTTCCTATATGGGGAAGCCAAGCGAAGGGCATGCCCAACGACTGAAAGAAATTGCCGAGCAGTTGGATGATCGCTTGCTGCTGGGGATGGCAAATCACATGTTAGGGATTATCTACCAGGAACAGCCTTTAACCTCTCTGGATTATCAGGAGAGAGCCTTGGAAATTTATGAGTCGATTGGCGAGGTACGATCGGTGGGATCATTGACTCACAATTTGGGCGTTTTTTATCAGGAATTTGGGTTGTATCACCGTTCTATTCATCTGCTCAATCGAGCCGTCGAAATCTTCAGGGAAACTCAGGGGCAAACAACTTATTTGCTTTCATTGCATATGGCAGGCCTGGTAGATTTCTATTTGGGCCGGACAGCATATGCGGAAGAGAGAAATCTGCAAGCCATCTCCGAATCTCACGAAGCTGGGATTAAGGGTGTTGAGGCTTTTGCGTTGGTGGCGCGTGGTTTGATTCAGTGGGATCGAGGAGAATTAGAAGAGGCCTTAGAAACCCTGAGAAAGTCAGCCGAGATGATCGAAGAAATCCCGGCCTATATTCCCTTTGTGCTGGGTCTTCTGGGAGGATTGTATCTAGATTTAGGCGATTCCAAAACGGCAAATCAAACCACAGAAAAAGCCATGGAATTGGTTGGCGAACTGCATAAACCGTTTAATATAGAATTCGCGCTATGGAGCCGCTATTTAGCCCTGAGTCAAGCGGCATCATCTCCTGCTGAAATTGATGCCGCCTGGGATGTGCTTCTTCAGGGTAGGGATGCGCGTATGAATCGCATTGCCGATGTGACGGATCAGGGGCTTCGACGCGCCTTCCTTTCGCGACCCAAAGTTAACCAGAATATCATTCTGGAATGGGCGCGGCAAGCTCATTCTCGTGGAGAATCCTTAGCACTATTGCTGAAAGCTCAATCGGGCGAAAGGGCTATCCAGCAGCAGTTCAAACGCTTGCTCGATACGGGGGCACGATTGGCCGCACAGAGCGACCCTGCCAGCATGCTTTCATTTATTATAGAGGAGTTCGTAGACCTGAGTGGGGCAGAGCAGGTTGTCCTGGTGCTGCAAGATGACGATTCGGATACTTTTTCTCAGGTAGCACGATCCTATGGGATAGATGAAGGGAAACAAGATCAGATTTTAGAGATCGCCTCGCCTTTCATCGATCAGGCGACCTTATCCCGTCAGGCGGTTTTGGCCCAGGGCGTAGGGAATGTTCAGGAGGGCGAACCAGCTGAAATCCAATTACGCTCCATGGTTGTCGTACCTCTGGTTTCCCACGCGAATGTCTTGGGCGTATTGTATGCTGACGTGCGCGAGATCTTCGGTCCTTTTAATCGCCAGGATGTTGATCTATTGACCCTGCTGGCCAATCAGGCCGCAGCCGCCCTGGAGAATGCCCAGCTCATCGAAGGTCTGGAATGTACCGTTTCCGATCGCACTGCCGAATTGCAGGTCGCAAATGCCAGCCTGGAAGAGCGAATTGCGGAACTGGCGGTGATCAACAGCGTGCAGGAAGGGCTGGCATCTAAACTGGATATTGGCGCGATCTTCGAGTTGGTGGGGGAGCGCATCTCTGAGATATTTGGAGGCAAGGGCGCAGCTCTTTACACGTACGATGCCGAGACGGATATGTCGGAGCCGATGTACATATTGGAGAAAGGTGTCCGCCATTACCCACCACCATTCAAGCCCGGTCCAATTGGTAAGCGCATCATTGAGACGAAAAAGCCGGTGATGCTGTCAACCACAGCAGAATTCAATGAGCTTGGTGCTATCACTGTCGAAGGAACGGAAAGTTCACTGTCAGGAATCTTCACCCCATTAGTGGTCAACGACAGGGTGATTGGGGCGATGAATATCGAAAGCATCGAACGGGAAAATGATTTCACAGAATCAGATCTGCGCTTGCTGACCACCCTGGCCAACAGCACCAGCGTCGCCCTGGAAAATGCGCGCCTCTTTGATGAAACCCAACGTCTGCTTAAAGAGACTGAAGATCGCAATGCAGAATTGGCGGTAATCAACAGCGTGCAAGAAGGATTAGCTGCACAGCTGGATATCCAAACAATTTACGAACTTGTGGGAGAAAAAATCCGGGAAATTTTTGATGCCCATACTGTTTTCATCGTTGCCTACGACCAGGAAACAAAGTTGCGTCATTTCCCATATTTGAATGAGCAGGGAAAACGAATTTACCCAGAGCCACGCTCCTTATATGGTTTTTCTGGACAGGTGATAGAGACGGGTGAACCTTTGTTGATCACCAAAGACATGGAGAAATTCGAGATCGAAACGGGCAGCCAACCCCTGGGAGATGAGCTTCCCAAGCGTTCGTGGTTGGGCGTACCGATCATGAGGGGGAAACTGGTCAATGGTGTCATTGTCTTGGAGGATGTGCATGATGAGGCCTTCGGTCAATCAGATTTGCGCTTGTTGACCACTCTGGCGAACTCGATGAGTGTCGCACTGGAAAATGCCCGGCTCTTTGCAGAG
Organism: uncultured Anaerolineales bacterium; assembly: GCA_964419495.1. GTDB lineage: Bacteria > Chloroflexota > Anaerolineae > Anaerolineales > UBA11858 > NIOZ-UU35. Next base: position 2,054 of record CAYQQX010000241.1, on the reverse strand, counting down.
ACGCAGCGTTTGCTCAGAGAAACAGAAGACCGCAATGCTGAGTTGGCCATTATAAACGCAGTTCAACGAGCGCTTTCTGCTGAATTAGATATCCGCAAGATCTATCAGGCTGTAGGTGAGAAATTGCGGGAGATATTTGATTCCCAGGTGGTGGCGGTTTATTCTGCTGATAATAAAGATAGAACGCTCACACTGGAATATGGTCATGAAAAAGATCAAGTGTTTGAGCCGGTAACTGTTCCATTTAATTCTCTCTATGAATATATTCTGGAATTGGACGACACATTTGTGCGTAACGAGGATTATGCGGAGTTCGCCAGTCAATTTGAAGATTATCAAGTCCCGGCGGGCGAGATGCCAAAGTCTGTAATTACAGTGCCTGTAAGAAGAACCAAAGATGCTGAATTCGTGGTCTCACTTTCTTTGCAAGACGTGGATGGTGAGAAAGAGTTTACTAATGAAGATGTTCGTTTGCTTGAGACCCTGGCTACCAGTATGGGTATTGCCCTGGAAAACGCGCGACTGCTCGAGGAAACCCAGCGCTTACTCAATGAAACAGAGGAGCGCAACGCCGAGCTGATTATCATCAACAGCGTGCAGGAAGCGCTGGCAGCCCAGATCGATATGCAGGGGATCTACGACCTGGTGGGAGAAAAAATGGGCCAGATCTTTGATGCTCAATCGATCAGTATAGACATTATTGACCATGAAACTAGTTTGTTTTCAACTCCTTATTTGTTTGAGAAGGGTGAACGGTATTATCCCGAACCTGCCCAGATCACTACATTGCTCGCAAATATTATCGCTAACCCACGTACCGTATATATCGAAGACGCGTTGGCGGAGGCTGATGAATTCAATTTAAAGGCCACTCCGGGCACTCAACTCGCGAAGTCTGGAGTCTTTGTACCTCTGATGATCGGGAATGAAGTCCGTGGTGTGGTCAGTATCCAAAATATTGATCGCGCTCATGCATTCAGCGATGGCGATATCCGCCTGCTGACCACGTTGGCCAATTCGATGAGCGTGGCGTTGGAGAGTGCACGTCTGTTTGATGAGACCCAGCGTTTGCTCAAAGAAACTGAAGAGCGCAACGCAGAGTTAGCGGTGATCAACAGCGTGCAAGAAGGTTTGGTTTCTGAGCTCGATTTCCAGGGCATAATTGATTTAGTAGGTGACCGACTGCGAGGTATCCTAAACACGGATAGTATTGGAATTCGCATATATGACCCTGAAAGTGATTTGATCCATTTTCATTATTCGTTTGAACAGGGAAAAAGACTGGTTTTGGATCCAGTTCCACTGTCTTCAGCAATTCTTTCAAAATATATAATCGAAAATAAACAAACCATCAGAGGATCCTCCAATGCTCTTGCAGAAAAACTCGAACTGCGAGTCATTCCAGGTACAGAAGAATCCAAAGCGCTTATGTCGGTTCCAATATTGTTGGGAGATCAAGCGCTTGGACTAATTGTTATTGATAACTTTAAGTCTGAAGATGCTTTTACTGAATCCGATCAACGCTTATTAGAAACATTATCCGCAAGTTTGAGCGTCGCGCTGGAGAATGCCCGGCTTTTCGAAGAGACGCAGCGCCTGCTGGGCGAAACGGAGCAGCGCGCCCAGGAACTGGCTATCATCAACAGCGTGCAGGAAGGGCTGGCTTCAAAGCTGGAGATTCAAGCGATCTACGAACTGGTTGGCGATAAGATCCAGAAGATGTTCGGCGCCCAGACAGTTATCATTGGGACATTTGACCACAAGAATCTAGTGTCACAGTTGGAATACGTTTTTGAAGATGGCGAACGATTCATAGACGACGAATTACTTCCCTTCAGCCAGATGAACAAGCACCTTATCAAGACCCGTCAGCCAGTTGTAATTAATGAGGATAGTACTGAGGTGCAAGAAGAATATGGCCTGAAGCTGGTTGAAGGAACCAAAATCCCAAAATCCTTAATATTTGTGCCCTTCGGTACCAGCCAGCAGGTCAATGGTTATTTCAGCTTACAAAATACCGAGCAAGCACATGCCTTCACCGAGTCCGATGTGGG
>CAYQQX010000240.1:0-5338 GCA_964419495.1 uncultured Anaerolineales bacterium | reverse complement strand
TTTTGTTGCTCAACGCTTCTGTTTTGCCTGAGTTACTGCAGTAGAGTCTATTATGTATGGATAATTGATTTGGGGAGGTTCAACAAAATGGAATTTTTCTTTATGCTCTACATCTTCATCTGAAAATTTTATCTCATGACTCACTCGTAATTCCGGCTCATATGTGATTTGTTTTATCCCCTCAAGTGTAGGTTTCCCCATTTTCATCCATGTAGTATCTAATTCAAAATCTTCTAGCCGGTGACAATCCGATGTGTTAATAAAGGCAAAGGACTTCTTAATTTGATCGGTATCCATATTTTTATATAACAATCGAGTATTTCCACTTGGATCGGATACCCTCTTTATTTCCCCACTGGGTGCAGCAAGAATATTGACATATTTGTGTAAAAGAACATCATATCGTCCTCTGAAATCTCGATGTCCCCACAACCCCATTTTGTTATGAACATGAGGCGCAATGACGATGCCACCAAGACTTTCGATTTCTATAACAATATCTGATAATGTATATTCCTTTTTCCTATTTAATCCTACCCTGTCATCTTGTTTTCCCTCCCCAGATAACCCAAAGCTAATTAGCATCGCATTGATTTCTTTTATTATTTGAATATCATCATTAAAAATTCCAATAATGTGGGGGCCTTCGTATGATGTAATTTCTACACCGGGCAAAATATATAATTTGCTACGACCTTCTTCTCTGGCTTTCTGGGCCAAAGTCATTAAAGCTTCGCACCATGCAACCGTATTATGGTCAGTTATTGCTATTAAATCTAGTGATGTTGTATTTAATGCATCAAAAAATCTCTCTGGCGAGATTTCATCGGCCCGCGTTGTTTGATTTTCAAAGCTATTCCAGTCCCAGGGGGTAGCTGGAGTATGGATATGTAAGTTCGTGTGATAGAACTTCGCATCAGAACCATCAATGATCTTCAAATATTCATCATATGTGATTGCCATTATTCCTTCCTAATAAATGGGTTGCATTAACATTTGGAGTGCACATTTTTTCTAAAGAAGTTGTTGATGGGTTTCTGAAAGCTCATATTTCCTTCCTCGCCTTGATGGATCAGCAATTTCAAGCCAACCCTGTTCCACCCATTCTATCAATAAATCTCTGGCCTGGCGGGTGGAGATGCCGAGGATGTTGGCTACATCCGAAGAACGGATGAATTCTTGCCCCGAAAACAATCCTAAAACCCGCCTGGAGCGGTGATCTAACTGGCGGAGCAGGTCACCCGCGCTGTCATCTATCGCTCCTCGGGTTTGGCTTTCTACTTCCTCAGCTACCTGCTCGAAAACTACCGCCACGCCCTTCAGAAAATAATCCAACCAAGGGGTGATATCGGCCTCATTGCGCCCAAAATAATAATTGTGGTGTGGGTGAGTGACCAGGGCATCGTAATAGCCAGCAAAATCATCGGTATAGAATTCTTCTAGCGAGTAGAACTTCCCCAGATCGTACCCGCCTTGGTGTAATATCCATGTGGTCAATGTGCGGGCTGTGCGTCCATTTCCATCGTAAAAGGGGTGAATGGTGACGAACTGGTAATGGGCAATGCCAGCTACCATTGGAACAGGTATGTCCGGTTCAGATTGGTGAATCCAGCGAACCATTTCTGCCATCAGTCCCGGCACATCTTCGGCTTCTGGCGGCATATAGACAATCTCGCCACTGGCCTCCCGGACAACATTCTGCCCGTCCCGGTAGGGGGTAGGCTTGGCTCTTCGGCCAGCAATAAGTAACGCATGTAACTTCCTGATGCGGGCTTCGGTGATTTTTTGCTCCCCCTCTACCCATTTTTCCATCTGTTGCAGCGCCAGATAATAGCGTTCCACTTCCTGGACATCCCTTTCGCGGCCTGGAAATAACCTGCCTTGCTGGATAACCTGCTCCGTTTCCTTGAGCGTCAGGCGGTTGCCTTCGATGCGCGTGGAGTAATGCGTCGAGCGAATGTGCGCTCGAATGCGCAATTGTTCGGCGATCAACGGGGGCAAGATCGTCAGACGAACTAACTCCCGGACTCGCTCTATGGATTGCAGGTATCGGACAATGGATGGGGTGAATGAAAACGAGTAGGTCATTGAGTTATTATACCATCACCGCCGATAAATCGCCGTTAAACTTCCGTTTAACTGCCGATAAATCCTTGAACAAGGGGAGGAAAAAGCTATTCTTCAAAGTCATCGTTCGCCAGCCAGATCATCAATTGATCCATGTCTTCCATTTCGGCAAGAGCACCGTCATCGTCGGTCAGGTTGGCGAGCATTTCGAATAACCTGCCGCGCTCAGTTTGTGTATCCAATCTGACATCAGGCCAGTTTTCTTCTCGGTGGCCCTGAATTTTTGCTTGAGCCTCATCTTTCGGGATTTGCTCTCGTTGAAGATCGGGATTGCCCATGGCCTGATACCAGAACCATTCATCGGTGATCCAGCGTTCTCGATATTCATGGAAGCCCAACCCGTAAAAAGTGGCATACACCCGCCCCTGATCTCCAAAACGACTGATGGTGACAAATAAGAACTCCCCATAATGATTCGATGATGGCTTGATCATATGGATGACGGTATCTCCAGCGTTGAGAATTTCATCAAATCTCTCTTGCTTGATACGCCCGGAAATTTGCTCTCGTTCGGTTAAGCCGAGAACTTCATAGGGCCATTGAGGTCGGGGTGGGGATAGGTGTTCATGTGGCATACATCCTTTCAGTGCAACTTGCCACTTCCAGCGTGGAAAAACAAATAATCCAGTAAACCAGTGGAATAATACTCTGTGGGGGCTGATCCATCGAATTGATCTAACTCTAAAGGCTCGAAAACGGGTTTATTTTGCGCATCACGGCTGAAGGGTTGGATGGCGTAGACACTTTGTAATCCCGTAGAATTTCTTCCTACCAGAGAAATAGCTTCCTTGCGATTTGGATGCTGGCTGGGTGCAACTTCAAGGTGTGCATCTATTTCGGGTTTCCCCACATACCAGGATTCAGCAACAAGAATTGCTTCCTGAACTTGCCTGCCCAAATCCAGGATAGAAAAACCCAATAGCCCGAAATAGGCACATTTTTCTTCGTGTGTTCCAGGGATGGAAAGCGGAATAAGAACGCGGTCGCCATTGTCTAATAGCACGAAGAGCGTTGTGGGAAGCCCGCCAAATTTTCCTACGAGCTTAGATAGCATAGTGTAAGATCATGCCAAATAATGGGTGAAATCTTTCATCCCAAATTTCGGAAGTGGCGAATACTACCCCCGAGGTACCCAGACTCAACGAAACGAGGCCCTCTTTAACGGCGCCAGTACCAACGGCTGCGGCGGCTTGATCGCCACCACCCGCTACGACCGGGATACCGGGGATTAGGCTGATTTCTGCGGCCGTATCAGGAGGAAGAAGAGCCGTCACCTGGACCCCTTCGAAAGTCGGAGGAAGGCAATCAGAAGGGATTTCCAGCGCGGTCAGAACCTCACTAGACCAGCTGCGTTTCTTGATATCAAAGAGAAGCGTACCCGAGCCTCCGGCGCGGTCGGTGGCAAATTCACCCGTCAGCTTGTAGCGGACATAATCTTTCGGCAGCAGGATATGGCGTACCTGCGCCCAAATTTGGGGTTCGTTTTCCTGAACCCAAAGGATTTTGGGCGCAGTGAACCCGGTGAGAGCGTCATTGCCCGTGATCTGGATTAATCGCTCTACCCCGATGCGAGTGCGGATTTCATCACATTGTTGGCCGGTGCGTTGGTCGTTCCACAGGATTGCAGGGCGCAGGATCTGGCCGTGCTCATCTAACAATACCAGGCCATGCATTTGCCCGGTCAGGCCGATCCCTTTGACCTGGGAACCTTTAATAGCAGAATCAGCCATCACATGTCGGATGCTCTTCACCGTGGCAACCCACCACAAATCAGGGTCCTGTTCCGTCCACAATGGTTGAGGAATCTCGTAGGAATATTCGGAAGAAGCTACCGCGACGACATTTCCCGCTTCATCCATCAGCAATGCTTTTGTGGCGGTTGTTGAGATGTCGATGCCAATGAAGAAGGTCATGTTTTCCTTTTGAGTAATTGTGTTCCTGTTAATGGAATCCCATTTAGTGTGATTGATCCAACGAGAAATCCCGAAGTTCAGGGGCTTATGGCGAGTGCCATGTTGCTGATCAGTGGCAGGTTTTCGAACCCTCGAATCACGCTCTGTTTCAAAGCATTTTAGATGTTTACGTCTATACTATTCCGTTTGATTACTTTCCTATACCAACTGGCGCTGGATTTAAGAATACGCTCTTGGGTTTCATAATCTACATAAACAATGCCAAAGCGTTTGGAGTAACCAAATGCCCATTCGAAATTGTCGAATAGCGACCAGACAAAGTATCCTTTTACAGGGACTCCAATTTGAATTGTTTCATTCACTTTTGCCAGATGCCGTTGGATATATGACAGCCGTGCAGTGTCATCAACTTGCCCTTCGGGGGTAATTATGTCAGGGAAAGAGGCGCCATTTTCAGTGATATATATGGCAGGGAACCCATAATCAAAATGCAACCGTCCAAGGATGTTGTAAAGCCCCATTGGGTAGACTTCCCAATCCATTTCGGTGATCTCGTCCCCGCGGAATACGGTGGGAGGAAGATTATCTACTTCAGGAACATCGTTTGAACGGGCTATGCCGCGGGTGTAATAATTGACTCCCAAAAAGTCGATTGGGACAGAAATCGCGTCTAAATCTCCAGGCAGCACGAATTCCATGGTGTTTCCGAATCCGTCCACCATATCCTGGGGATAGCCGCGTCCAACTAACGCATCCAGGAACCAGCGATTGATATAACCATCCACCCAGTTGGCTTCTTTTCGGTCGGCGATACTGGGGGAGGCAGGTTCCTGAGGCGTCAGATTAAGGGTGATGCCAACGCTTGCACCTGGGCAGTTGGCACGGATAACAGGGACAGCCTCTCCGTGAGAGAGCAATAGATGGTGAGCAGCAGCGATGGCTTCGTCAAGATCCGTGTGCCCAGGAGCGTGACGACCTTCGCGGTAGCCCACAAACGCGCTGACCCAGGGTTCGTTCAAGGTGATCCAGTGCTTGACTCGATCTCCCAGAGCGCGGCTGAGGACATCTGAATATTCAACAAACGCATCTACGATCATTCGTTCGGGCCAGCCGCCCAGATCTTGCATAGCCTGGGGGAGATCCCAATGATACAGTGTTACATAGGGTTCGATCCCTGCCTCTAATAGGGCATCCACCAGGTTGCTGTAGAAATCTATCCCGATTTGGTTGATTTCACCCAGACCAGCAGGCAACACACGCGGCCAAGAGATGGAAAATCTATAGGCTTGTAAACCTAA
>CAYQQX010000239.1:0-5396 GCA_964419495.1 uncultured Anaerolineales bacterium | reverse complement strand
CCGATTAGTTCAGCCGTCTCAAAATGGGAAGTTATTTTTGCACGCCTCCTTAGGAAAGAACCATTTGATCTTAGAAGCATTTCGTGGCACATGGAAACCTTTTTTGAATCCCTTGGCATCCATTATCAACCCAATATTATTACAACAATTGGACTTCTAATCGCGGCAACATTTCTTGGCAGCAAGATATTTCAGCGATTAGGGCTCCCTCAGGTGGTGGGTTACATCATAATGGGGATGTTATTGGGGAATTCCTTCTTAAATCTTATTCCTCTTGAATTAACCAAAGAATTAACATTTATCAGTCAAATTGCCCTGGGACTGATCGGTTTTGATATGGGAAGTCACCTTCGGATTGATGAGCTAAGGAAGAAAGGGCGCTCAATTTTGCTGTTTTTGATATTCGAGTCGATCGTGACCTTTCTTCTCGTTACTGGGGGTATCTATCTGATCACAAATTCAATCCACATTGCGTTGATCTTTGGGGCGATCTCTGCCGCTACTGACCCCGCGGCGACTGTGGATGTGTTGGCAGAATATGATGCAAAAGGTCCCCTAACAACCAGCCTGATCGCTGCTTGTTGGTTTTGCCGCTGGCTATTTGCTCAATATAATTTTGAAGAGAATGAAGAGCTTGCATGACTCTATGGCGGTGTCTGTCGGTTTTGTTCTGCTTTGTGTTGGTATCTCCCAGGCCATGGGATTTTCCTTGATTTTGACAACGATGGTGATGGGCTTTGTTGTGATTAATTTCGATAGTGAAAACGGCAAATGTATCCGATTTACTATTGAGCAAGCTGGCCCAGTTATTTATGTGCTCTTCTTTGCTTTGGTGGGCGCGCTCTTCCAGGTAGATTTGCTCCCAACAATGGGTTTATTGGGCATTGCCTATGTTATCTTGCGTAGTGTTGGAAAATATACTGGCGCTTGGATTGGGGGAAATGTTGGGAAGGCAGAACCCCAAGTAAAGAACAACCTCGGATTAGGCTTGTTGTCTCAGGCTGGTGTGGCTATCGGCCTGGCAATTGCATCAAGTAATCGGTTTGGAGCCTTAGGGCCAGAGGGTGCAGAATTGGGGACGTTGATTATCAGCGTTATCACAGCCACTACTTTTATCGTACAGATTTTCGGTCCCATTGGTGTCAAGTTGGCCATCACTCGTGCTGGCGAAGTCGGAATGGCCAAGGTTGGTGACAGCGGCTGGCACTCAGAAGGTCGTCCAGATGGCTGTGATGGTTAATTTTATTGTTGGAAGCGGAAGCCTCGTCTTCGAGAGCCTCAGACAGCTGAGTGTCCGAGGGCTGAGGCTCTCGAAGCCCGTTTTTGTTTTTCAATACATCTAAATCACGATAGGCTTTAGCCAATTCGGGAAGTAGTTCTGGTTTTCCATTGATCAGGGCTTCTTTTTTCTCGCGGTTCCACCCCTGTACCTGTTTTTCTCGATAAAATGCTTCGTCGATGCGCTCGTATTCCTCGAAATATACCAAGTTAACTGGCAACCGTTTCCGGGAATGATTAGCTCCCTTCCCATCTTGATGCTGCTCCAGTCGCCCTAGCAGATCAGTTGTGCTGCCCGATAATAGCTGCCATCACTGCATTCCAGGATATACATGTAACCCTTCATTTGTATCTTTCCCTTGACTTTCAATAGAATGAAGAGGGCTTAATGTTCTCGAAGCCCGGTCATTGCTACCCAGCCGCTGTCTTCGAGAACCTCAGACAGCTGAATTATCCGAGGGCTGAGGGTCTCGAAGACCGGTCGAACGTTTTTATTGTTAACTATTTAATCAGCGCAATCCACACCCACTTGCGCGTTTTGTGTGCCGAATAATCTCTTTTGGAACCAGAAAGCCACATTAACTAATGCGATCAGCACTGGAACTTCCACCAGAGGTCCGATCACGGCCGCAAAGGCCATGCCAGAGTCGATGCCGAAAACGGCCACAGCCACCGCGATAGCCAGCTCGAAGTTGTTGCTGGCGGCGGTAAAGGATAATGTAGTGGTCTTTTCATACCCAGCATTGATCTTGTATCCCATCCAAAAGCTGACCAGGAACATGATCACGAAGTAGATCACCAACGGAATGGCGATCCTCACCACGTCCAGGGGGATCTGGACGATCAGGTCTCCTTTGAGGCTGAACATTACTACGATGGTGAATAGGAGGGCGATCAAAGTAATGGGGCTGATCTTGGGGATGAACTGCTCGTGATACCATGCCTTCCCCTTGGCTTTCACCAGCGCAAAACGCGTGATCATGCCCGCCAGGAAAGGAATCCCCAGGTAAATGAAAACACTCTTGGCGATCTCGCCGATCGTGATATCAACGATGCTGCCTTGCAGCCCAAAGAGAGGCGGTAGCTTGGTGATGAAGATCCAGGCGTACAAGCTGTAAAAGAGCACCTGGAATATGCTGTTGAAAGCCACAAGCCCGGCGGCATATTCGGGGTCACCTTTTGCCAGGTCATTCCAGACAATCACCATGGCGATGCAGCGCGCCAACCCGATCAGGATCAGGCCTACCATATAATCAGGATACCCTCGCAAAAACATGATTGCCAACAAGAACATCAAGATCGGACCAATGACCCAGTTCTGCACCAGAGATGCCCCCAGGATTTTCCAGTTGCGGAAGACATCACCAAGCTCTTCGTAGCGCACTTTTGCCAGAGGCGGGTACATCATCAGGATCAGACCGATAGCGATGGGGATATTGGTCGTCCCGACGGATACTGCGATGTTGAAGCCAGCAACAGCTTTGGGAAAGAAATATCCGATTCCCACACCGACGGCCATTGCGAGGAATATCCATAGAGTGAGAAATCGATCGAGGAATGAGAGGCGTTTAGGTTGCTTGTTTTCTTGTGTCATGAAATTTCCTTTTGGTGATGAATGTTTAAACGATAGCCAGTATTGCACCAAAAATATAACCGGCCAGGGTGCTGAAAACCGAAACCAACACTACATAGACGGCCGTTTTTTTTCTGCCCATAATTTTGCCTGTGACAAGGATGCTCTGGATGGAAAGCGCTGGGTCTGCAATCAGATAGGCCAGCAGAGGTCCGCGGTGCATGCCTAAATCCAGGAACATGCGGGCGATGGGGACTTCCACCAGGGTGGGGAAATACATAAAAACGCCGAACACCACCCCTACGATATTAGCCATAATCGTGTTATGCCCCGCCAATGATTGCACCCAAGATTTTGGGATGAGAACTTTGACAATGCCTGCGGCGAATACGCCCACAATGAGCAGAGGGAAGATTTGTTTGATAAATTTCCAGGTTTCCCATATCCAACTGGCAATTTCATCTTTAGTTAATCCACATTGGGCAGTGATAACCAAGGCGATCAGCAGGGTTGTCACCGCGATAGCTCGACCGGTGAATTGGACATCCAGACCGCCTGCCTCGCTCATGCCTGGTGCAGCGACTAACAAAGTAATCATTACAAGACCCAATGTGATCAGCGTCCATGCATTGATGCCCTCGAGCACGTGCTCAAAGCCTTTGAATGCGGCGAGAGCAGTGATCAATAGTAGAACGATGATGGAAGCTCCCTGCAAGTTGAGATGAATTGTGTTGAGTGCAGCTTGTAAAGGTGGCAGGAATTGCAGCGGGATGCGAATTGAAATATAGCTCTGTTTGAGCAGCTCAATTTGCAGGGTTCCGGCGATCAGTGTCACCACCATCAGGGTGAAGAATGCCCAAGCCGCGGGCCTGATCTGTGCTTTTTTGTCGAAGAGATCACTGGTGTCTACCGCCTGCCGGTCTTCGAATAGGGCAGACATGATCAATCCAATCACAATCCCAAAGACAATCGACAGCAAAATGCGCGCAATGGCGATATCCATGCCGATGGCGACACCGGTGTAAGCAATCGCCAAAATATTGATAGCAGGTCCCACAAATAGGAAAGTAATCGCAGGCCCTAACCCCGCGCCGCGTTTCCAAATCCCCGCAAAGAGGGGCAATATGGTGCAGGAGCAGACGGCCAATACAAACCCACCCACGGCCGCGGCTGGATAGGAAACCCATTTGCTGGCTTTGGGCCCCAGATAGCGCGTGACAATTTCTTTTGGGATCAGCGCTGAGAGCGCTCCGGCGATAAAAAACGCCGGCACCAGGCACAAGATCACGTGCGCGGCCAGGTAATCTAAGAGGCTTAACCAGCCAGATTCGACAAGTTGAAGGATGTAAGCTACAAGGTTATTGGTCATATTATGCTGAAGAGGCTTCGACGAAGTCTTTGATCATCTCCCCTCACATTTCTTCTGGATTGCACCCATTGGCTTCCATCTGAGTCATCATGTTTTCCATCATGCCAGCCATCATCTTTGACATCATCGTGGGGATGGCTTTGGTGAAAATGGCAATCAGTAGACCGCCAACAATTGTCCCCAATAATGCAAATAATATTGGCTCTTAGTTGAAAATTCATAGATGTTTCTCGCCTATGTCGTGTCAAGCGCGGTTGTGATGAATGATGTGACCTCGCCCAAAGTGGGCACGCGTCCGCTGCTGACAATTTGGTCATTGACGATTAAACCGGGGGTGGTCATCACACCAAGTTCGACGATTTCGGTATAGCCCGTCACCTTGGTGATTTTGGCATCGATATTGAGAAAATCTACCGATTCGTGCACCAACTTGGTAAGTTTGTCGCAGTTGGCACAGCCTGGGCCTAACACTTTGATAGATAACATGGTGATCCTCCTAAGTTGACGATTCTTGCATGGTTTTGACGGCACTCAGTTCTTCCAGACAATTTGGACAGCAACACTTTGGGATGGGCGAATTTTGTGTACACACAGTTAAATCTTCCGCGGCGATTCCAACAACCTCTCCCGCATTCAAGATGAGTTCAAGCAATTGATGATTGTTCAACTGATAGTATATGTATCGACCGTCACGCCTGGTTTCCAGGATGCCAGCTTCGCGCAGCGCCATCAAGTGTTGAGAGATGTATGCCTGACGATAGCCAAGTAGGGTTTCTAAATGGCATACGCAAGCTTCCCCCATGCCGATGGCTAATAGGATTTCTAATCTGGCAGCGGGTTGAATTATCTTGAGCAGGCTGCTAATTTTCTGTTTTGAAGAGCAAGATTTTATATTCGCCATCTTGAATATATTCTATATTATATTCAAGATGGCGAATATATCTATTGTCCCTTATTTTTGCGATAACTATCACAAAGAAGTCAATCTGGAAATTCGCCGTGTGTAATTTGATGCCATCCGTCACTTTACAATCCCAAAGATTCGGTGGTAATCTAAATACAAATTTGGCAACCCACTTGGAGGTCCGATGCGTACTCTCATTTTATTGTTGGTTTCCATTATTGACTCTACTGCAGTAACTCAGGCAAAACAGAAGCGTTGAGCAACAAAAAAGA
>CAYQQX010000238.1:0-5400 GCA_964419495.1 uncultured Anaerolineales bacterium | reverse complement strand
GTGCCATTTGGCCTTTTTTCAACCCTGCCGGGTTGACCTTTCGGGACAGCCCCAACTCTGTTTTTTCGATCATCTGCGAGAGACGCCCAAAGGGCGACCCTTGCACTCTCTCGCTGCCCCGGCACAGGAGTGCCGTCAAAATTCGTTACACCAAGTTGCCAACAGCCTTTTCTACGGTGTCTAATATTTCCCCTGATTTAACCAGCTCCTTCATCACATTATGATCCGGGTAGAGCGGCCGGTCCTCGTCCAAGTAAGCCACATGCTTGCGCACAACGCCTTTGGCAGTTTGAACACCTTTGCCAGGTGAGAAATCGCGGAAATCCAACCCCTGGGCGGCGCCCATGAATTCGATGCCCAAAACGCCATAGGCGTTATCCAAGATCTGGATATTTTTAATCGCCGTATTCATCCCCATCGAGACAAAGTCTTCCTGGTCGGCTGCGGCGGGGATCGACATGATGCTGGCCGGTGCTGAAAGAATGCGCTGCTCGGTGATCAGCATGTCGGCGGTGTATTGGCTGAGCATCATCCCCGACATCATCCCGGCACCTTTGGTCAGGAAGGGCGGCAGCCCTACACTCAAAGCGGGGTTGGTCAAACGGTTGAAGCGCCGTTCGGAGAGCACACACACCATGGTGATCGCCACCCCAGCCATATCCATGGGCAGGCAGACCGGGGTGCCCTGGAAGTTGGCACCGGTCAGGGTAAGCTGGTACTCCGGGAAAAAGATCGGGTTATCGCCAACGCCGTTGAGTTCGATCTCTACCTGGCTGCGGGCATATGCGACAGCATCAATGGCCGCCCCGATGACCTGTGGCGTGGAACGCATCGAGTAGGCATCTTGAACTTTGACCTTCATTTTGCCCGTCACCAGGTCGCTGCCTTCGATGAGCTTGTTCAGGTTTTGGGCAGTCTTCACCGCACCGCTAAAACCGCGCACCTGGTGCAGGCGCTCATCGTAAGGTTTCATGTTGGCTAACAGGGCTTCCAGGGTCATGGCGCAGGCAATCTGAGCTTGCTTGATCCAGCGTTCCATATCGTAAATGTGGATGGCGCTCATGGCCGTCAACAGGTTAGAGCCGTTGATGGTTGCCAGTCCGTCGCGCACTTTGAGCCCTGGGACGGGGATTCCCGCTCGATCCATAGCATCCTTGCCATCTAATCGCTTGCCTTTGTAGAAAGCTTCGCCTTCGCCCATCAGCAGCAGGGCAATTTGCGACATCGGGGAGAGATCGCCGCATGCCCCCACAGAACCTTTCTGGCAAACTACCGGTGTCAGCCTCTTGTTGAGCATGTCTATCAGGGTCAGCGTAATTTCAGGCCGGCAGCCTGACTTTCCGTGGGCGTGTACATTGATGCGCCCTGCAATCGCTGCCCGAACATATTCTATAGGCGTGGGCTCTCCGATCCCCGCGGCGTGGTTGTAGATCAGGTAGCGCTGGAACTGTTTGGTTTGTTCATCGTCAAGCACAACTTCTGAAAACTCCCCAATGCCTGTGTTGACCCCATACATGATCTCGCGTGCCACGATTTTCTCTTCCAGCATGGCGCGGCAAATTTTGATGCGCTCGAGAGCTTCAGGGTGCAATTCCACCTTCTCACCGTCTCGGGCGATGCTCACCAGTTTTTCTATGGTCAGCCCAGAGCCATCTAGAACAACGGTCATTTTTGTCTCCTTGTTGGTAAGTTATTATGTTGGATTGATTATTCCAGAATCTTTTTCCCCTTGCAAGTGGAAATTGTCATTCGCGCAAGGCGTTCTTAAAGTCGCGTTTATTATTGTGTGATAACTAAAAATTGTCACCCTGAGTAAGAAAGCCGTGGTTTTTCGCGCCCGCAATTAGCAAGTCAGGTGAATTGCTAACACCGCATTAACAACTTCTCTTATTTCATTGAATTGCTTACATGCCGCGACCGAATCCAGAATATACATTTTGGGGATTTTTTCCTGGATCATTGAGATGGTTTTTTGTGGGACCTTCATTTGCCCGTATGCACCCGTGCCAATGATCAAGACCTGAGGAGGGCTGGTCAACACTTCTTGAAGATCTTCTACGCTCAAAGAGTGACCCTGCACCCGCCACCAGTTTGAGCTGATCTTGTCTGGGAAGATGATCAGATCATTGGTGTATTTCTGCCCATCGATGATGATTTGGCCGAATTGGTATGTGTCAATTTTAGGTACGCACATAGCTGGTTTGTAGTGACGCACGAGAGTGCGTCCTTGCAGCAATTAATCGATATCTGTGGGCGAAAGGGCACTCCCGTGCCCTACTACGAAAAATTTCAGGGTAGAAAGCCAACCGCGTTGGCTGCTATTTGGGTCGCCCGTCGCGGATGGGCTTCTAGCCCTATACCAACAAACGCTCAACGATCCCTGTCAGACATCCAATTCCACCCGCAGCTTTGGCCAACTCCGAAATCTCCACCGTATGGCACTTGACCCCCAGGGATTCATAATAGCCCTGTGAGTTGGGGTGGCCCGCGGGCATCAAGATTTCTTTGGGTCCTAAAGTGACGAAGTTGAAGGCCATCCCACTGGATGCTTCTATTTCATCGGGGACGAATAGCACTTGGTAGCCGCGTGAACGCAGTGCATCGATTGCTGACCAGGATACTCGATAGGGCCAGGCTACAGCCAGGTCTTTATCGAGGAAGCGCAGTATGCCCATATGGTGCATGGAGCCAATAGGTAAATCTACAACGATGGTCTCGACGCCCATAGCATTGAGCACTTCGCTGACCTGGGCGGCGCCTTCGGTATTGGTGCGCAGCCCCCGCCCGATCAACGTCGTCTGGGGATCAATCCAAAGGCAGTCGGCGCCCTCAAAAGTGGCGCTGCCGCGCAGCGTACGCACAATGGGGACTCCCAAGTCAGCCAGACGTCGGGCGACCCAACGCTCTTCGCCGGCGCGCACCGTCGATGCTGGCCGACCCAGGATTGCACCTTCGGGCGTCAGTACAAACAGGTCAGCGCAGAACATCTGGTTCGGCGTGGGGGCCTGGGCGGGTTCGACGTAGTGGACAGTCACCCCAGCTTGGCGATAGGCCTGGGCCATGGCCGCATGCTGCTTACGGCCGACATCCAAGTCGACCTTATCCAACATTTGCGCCGCATCAGGATCAGCGAGATTTTCCCACTCTTCGCCGGGCTCATGGAGAAGCACGGTTTTGAGCTGGCCCCACTCGCTGTTGATGCCCGAAGCACACCACAATGAGCCGATCTCTTCTCGATGCGTTTGTGTTCGGGGGGACCAGTTTTCTCCGCCATACGCAGCAGCTTTGTAGATTGTATTATTTGCCATGCGAAAGATTCTAACATAGCTCCATTTGTTAACTTTTGCTAACCAATCCCAACAATTCTAAACGAATGGAATTGTCTAAATTGATACAATTCTTGTTGTAAGCTTGGAGTCAGGTCAGTTCAGCTACTGATTTATTTGCTGGCAAACACTTCATCCCTATTGCATCCAACAATCTGAATTCATCGATGAGCAAACAGGCCGAGGAATTGAACTGGCTCATTATTGGCCGGAGACTATCTAGTTTCCGGCCAATTTTACTATTTCCATGGTGTCAGAATTGGCTTTGGCAGGAATTACCCCCCTTCAATAGACCTGTGTCAGGCGATGGGTTGCCCGTAGATATCGATTTCTTTTTGTTTCCGCAACGCGATTGCCTTTCGACGGGCTTCCTCCTCGCCGTATTTGGGAACCGAGAAAGATGTGGCCTTCCGAAGACCGGGTTCAGGTGACCAACTCACTGCGTATACCTCGGAGTAATTCGGTTGACGGCTTCCATCCGGATAGGTGGCTCCGGTATGTTTCAAAGTTTTGTATATACCGTTAGTGCCAACCCCGTTTTTTCTATTTGAGATCACCATGCGATCCGTGCGAGGTTTGCCTAATTCTAGTTCTTTTTCGTCGCGCCATTCGACAGCTGCTTCGAATGCTTCATCGTAGCCGCCCCAAGCATTGTCTCCAAAATATTTTCTATATTCATTCCCTCTGAATTTTACTCGTACATACCACCCTTTATTCTTT
Source organism: uncultured Anaerolineales bacterium (assembly GCA_964419495.1). Lineage (GTDB taxonomy): Bacteria > Chloroflexota > Anaerolineae > Anaerolineales > UBA11858 > NIOZ-UU35. The sequence goes on along the minus strand of CAYQQX010000238.1, from coordinate 1,354 downwards.
TTGTAGTCCATGCGAGTGATGCTTTTTGCCATGGGATAAACTCCTTCTAAAAATAAAAATTTTGAACACCAGCAAACTGGTTGAATCTACTAAACCGTGTTTTTGCGATTGTAACTCGTCATGTCATTATGAGGAGCGAAGCACGGTGATAAAGCACAATCTGTAAACTCGCAGTAAACGAAAAAAATGTGCATAATCGTAAATTCCTACGCACATCCCTCAAATATTGAAAATGTTAAAAATGTTCGTACATGTCCTGCCCACGATTATATTATCGTAGGCTCCTTAACTTCATGAAAATTCCCTTCTCTTCTGATGACAAATTTTTCGGTAACAGAACGTTGACCTTGACCAACAGGTCTCCCTTCTTCTTGGAATCGCGTATATTGGGCATCCCCAAGCCGCGTAGACGGAATGTTTTTCCGTTCTCGGTTTCTGGTGGGATGGTCAGTTTGATGCGTTGGTCGATGGCGGCGACTTCGACTTCTCCTCCTAGCAGGGCATCGTAGACACCCACCGGGACGTTGGTGCGCAGGTTGTCTCCATCGCGTTCGAACAAGGGGTGAGGCAGCACTTTGACCTTCAAGAATAAATCGCCCGACTGGCCGCCCATGGCCCCGCGCTGGCCCTGGCCGCGCAGCCGCACTTTGGAGCCTGTCTTGACTCCGGGGGGAATCTGCGCCTCGATCTTGCGACCGTCTTCCCACTGCAATAAGCGTGATGTGCCGCGCTGTACTTCTTCTAAGGTGACGTCTACGGTATGCTCAGCGTCCTGGCCGCGCTGCGGGCGTCGCACGCGCTGCTGGCCGAAGTCAATGCCGCCGCGACCTCCAAGGCCGCCAAAAAGTGTCTCAAAGAAATCAGAAAATCCGTCCACACCGCCCGAGTTGCCAAAGCCGCCCATGCCACCAAAGATCTGCTCCAGCTCTTCTTGAGACATGGTTTGGGAATATCCACCGGTTCGGCCGGTTTGCCAGGGTCCCCAATTGAAGTCCTCGGCGCGTCCGCCGGCGCGTCCGTACTGCTGCCAATGGGCCCCGAACTGGTCGTACTTCTGGCGCTTATTCGGGTCGGAGAGCACCTCGTTGGCCTCGTTGATCTCTTTGAACTTTTCCTCGGCAGCTTTATCCCCCTTATTCATATCTGGGTGATATTTGCGCGCTAACTTGCGGAACGCCTTCTTGATCTCGTCAACCGAGGCGTTCTTTTCTACACCGAGGGTTTCGTAATAATCTTTGTAGTCCATACCGATAGTTTCGTAATTGGATGATTTCTGTCAACCTGAGCGCAGCGAAGGTTCTAAAAGATAAGATGTCTAGACTCTTCGGTCGTTGCTCTCCCTCAGATTGACAAT
>CAYQQX010000237.1:0-5404 GCA_964419495.1 uncultured Anaerolineales bacterium | reverse complement strand
ATTTTTGCCTGTTGCTTATTGAAGTAAAACGTAATTATATTTCCACTTACGCTACGGCCAGGCGATCTTGATTCCTTTGCGAGTTTTGCTTATGGTGATTGCCACCTCCTCAACTTGATCTAATTTATATTATGATATTTTTTGATAGCGGATCAATTGAGCTTTTTCTTCAAGGAAATTGCGATCCGGTGGGATAGTGAGTGGCCCTACAGTTTCAATTTTAACCTCAGCGAGGGCTTGCCCTAATTTGGCGGCTTCAAGGGGATTTTTTCCATCTAAGATTGCAGTCAGGAATCCAGCCCAATATGCATCGCCGGCACCGGTTACATCTGAAACTGAGATTGGATTGGGAAACATATTATACACGTCACCGGATGCTGATGTGAGGAGTACTCCATTGGCTCCCATGGTAAGTATAACAAAATTTGCACCCCAGTTGATGAATTTACGTGCATACTCGATTGGTTCGAGACCTGGGCCAAAGATTCGTTCGCAATCATCGAGGGATGGTTTGGTTATATCAACGTTTTGAAATGCAACTTTAAGGTGAGAAACAAAATTTGGGTCATCAGGCCAAATAGCAGGGTGATAATTTGGATCTAAAGAAACCCACGAATCATTATCTTTGGCAATCTTTAGTGCCTGGCATATTGTCGAACGGGCTGGTTCTCGACTGATTGCGAATGCTGAGGTATGAATAATGCGCGTTTTCGAAACAGCTTCCAAAAGAGCAGGCTCAGCTTGAAACAAAGAATCAGCCCCCCGGAAGATCATAAATTTGGGTGTTCCACCTCTGGTGCGCGTTACTGGCACAATGGTTGTATGTGCCAGATTAGATTTTTGAATAAAGCGCGGATCGATATTCAGTTGGGTTAATTGATCAATAATATAATGCCCAAAGTAATCATCGCCTACACAAGCACCCAAAGCAACTCGATTTCCCAGCAGTGCCATGTTTCGAGTAAGATTAGTCGGTTGGCCGCCCACAAAGCGAATATAGCTATCTGCTTGTGCCAAAGAATCAACTTCTTCACTTGATATGAAATCGATTAAGGTTTCCCCAAGGGCAATAAAATCATATGTTTGATTTTTTATATCAGACATTATCGGATAATTCTTTGACTCTTTTAGTGGTTCTTCTACGAATAAGGTCCAGGGATAATCTTCTTTCGCAAGGGGTTGATGACGACTCTTCTAAGGCTTTTAACAGCATTTGTACTCCCTCAACACCTGAATCAAATAGGTTTTGATCAATGGTTGTAAGATTCGTGTACTCAGCGTCTCGAATGCCATCGAAACCGATCACGGATAACTCTTTAGGGATTTTAATTTTTAAATCTTTAGCTCTGTCAATAACACCAATCGCCAAAGTGTCATTACCTGCAAAAATCGCGGTTGGCGGTTCAGGCAATGTGAGTAATTTTTTGGCCATTTTTTTTGCTTTGAAACGACCGCGGTTTTCGGAAATCACATATTCAGACCTGAAAGGAATATCGTTCTCCAACAATGCCTGTCGATATCCCTGGTAGCGATATTTTGTGGAAGGGTGGAATGGAGTTTCCAACGGTGCACTTAGAAACGCGATGCGTTTGTGCCCAAGGTCGATGAGGTGCTGAGTAGCCATTTTGCCCCCTTTGACATCATCGGTCAGAATACAGCACAATTTCTCATGATATGCATCTACGAGCACAGTGGGAATATCTGCATTTGCTAGACGTTCAGCCTGGTCATTGTCAGGGGGCAAGGAAATGATCAATATGCCATCTACAAGGTTGTTTCGGGGCAAATCTTTGATATACGCGTCTCGTTCAGATGGCTTGCCAACACTGAAAAGCACCATGTGATATTCGGTTTCTGCGAGTGCATGTTGAACCCCACGTAACCTCTCCACATAAGATGGCATTGTGAGGTAGGGGAGAATTACCCCTACCGTCGATGTCCGCCCTGTAGAAAGCTGCCTGGCAATCGGATTAGGAGTAAAATCAAGGTCTTCAATGGCTGCTAAAACAGCATTGCGAGTTTCATCACTGACAGAAGGACTATTATTTAGAACGCGTGAAACAGTTGCAATTCCAACGTTGGCACGTTTGGCTACATCTCGGATCGTTGGCAATAGAATCTCCTGAAAAGAAGGTTGATTTGTTGGAACCGGTTCCAGAGAAGTAGACTAGCATATTACCTTCGGGATGTCAACGCTTCGCTTTTCTAATTCGTAATTATTTTATGTGTTTTTTACCGGATAATTAGTCTTGTGGAGGTAACATTGTTGACAAGAAAGCGCAAAGCGAGTATAAGCTGATGGCTGTTTTCATGAAAAGGGAATTTCTTGAAAGTTTTATCTGTTAGCGACGTAATTGTTCCAATAATTTATAGTGCACAGGTCCAGGCAAAGTACGGTCATGTGGATTTAGTGATCGCTTGCGGTGATCTTCCCTACTATTATCAGGAATACATCATAAGCATGCTAAATCGCCCACTTTTCTTTGTGCGCGGAAATCACGACCCATTGATTGAGTATGGGGAAGGTGGAAATCGAACATACCCCCATGGGGGTATTGATCTACATGGAAGATTTGTCCGTTTCAGTGGATTATTGATTGCTGGAATTGAAGGCAGCGAGCGCTACAAACGGAGTGGACAATTTCAATACACACAATCAGAAATGTGGAGACATGTTTTTGCTTTGGTTCCAGGGATGATGTATAACAGAGTCCGCTTTGGAAGATACCTGGATGTATTTGTAACTCATGCCCCGCCTTGGGGTATCCATGATCAGTCTGATCGTGCTCATAGAGGTATAAAAGCATTTCGATGGTTGTTAGGTGTATTCAAGCCAAGTTACCATTTCCACGGGCATATTCATGTTTATCGATCAGATACGATCACAGAAACTGTTTTTGGTGATACCCAAGTTCTAAATACATATGGCTCGCTTGAGACCGCCATTAAATTGCCCAACTGATACCCCCCCATTCTCTGGATAAATCTTTATCGACAAATCAAAAGGGGGATCTTAGACATTCGTAGAACTTCGTCTACAACACTTCCGAGAACCACTTCAATGATCGGGCTGGATTTATAACCACCCATGAGGATGAAATCACACTGATTGGACTGGGCAGTTTCTATGATGATCTTGCTTCGATTCCCTGGTTGGTGGCGAATAAATTTTGCCTGGAGATCATAATTTGAGATATATTGTTTTGCATTGTGGTAAACAACACTCTCATCTACTTCTTCATGTTCGATGGTTAGAACACTGAGTTCAATTTGCCATTTTGCTGCAATATAGGTTGCCAAATATAGCGCTTCGTCTGATTTTGGGGTGCCATTGTATGCCAGCAAAGCGTGCTTTAGGTCAGATGTTTGAGAGGTCACAATTAAGATTGGCCTTGGACAGCGACGAATCATAGTGCGTAAACCCGAACTGAAACGTGCTATGGGGTGATCTCCCGGAGGGAATGATGCCTTAGTGACAATGAGATCAGTCCAGTGAGAGCGTTCGCAGATGATACGGGCAATAGCCCCAGTTTCAATGGCTAAGTGACCATGAAGATTCTCGGAATGACAACGGCTCTCGAATTCTTTCACGAGTTGGAGCGCTTCCGTAGATTGCGCTTCTTTTTCTGATTTTGCGACGTGCAATCCCTGAATTTGACCGTCTTCATGATGAGCAACAACCAACGCTTGCTCTAAGGCTTTCCAATCTTGATCCATAGGGCTGATGGATACAAGGATATTCGAAAGTAGATTTCCTTCACTCCGTCGCCGAACGGCTTCATCTCGCCATGCTCCGGCTGGTGGGCCAGGTTCTAATGCATCGGGAGTAACAGCATCAAAAATTCTTGAGGTCACGCGCGCAAATGTTTGTGAAAGCTCAGGGCTGAAACGATGCTCTAGGTCGGCTGCGACAGCCTCAGTTTCGATATGCCAGCCAAGCGCTTCCTCCAATTTGGTACGGTGTCGAGATATCCACAAATAAAGATCCGCCTCCGTCCGTTCTGGAAAGTGTCTCAAAATGCCTCTTTCGCGTATGAGCTGAACGATAGGGCAATAAACTTCGTCGTGCCAATGTTCAACGGCCTCTTGGAATTTTATATCTCGTTTCTCATCGAGCCCCATAAAATATCTGTGTACTTCAATATGTTCCAACAGAATCGGGTATTTTCCTGGAACAGTAACTGTAAAGTCAGATTCTTTCCTCAAACGATCTGATTGCGTTTTTTCTAAAAATTCAAGTTGTTCAGATTTTATGATCAGGTCGTCTGGTTGAGTATCGGGCGAAATGCTGATGCGTGTTTTCACAGTGGTTACGTAGGCTTGAATATTTTTTGCCCCTAGTTGACGTGCAACAGAAACTCTATGATTGCCATCGGAAACGAAATACACTTCACCAATTTGGTAAACATCGATCGGAGGAAGTCCAGTTAATCCAGTGACTTCTGCCATCACCCTTGCCCAACGGTCTTGGTCGCTATCCATCAAAGGTAAAAAATCGCGAGAAAAATCTGTGTAGCGCCCAACGCTGCCCACAATTGCATCAAGGGGAATATCTTGCAATTTCTGGACACCACTTTCTAAAGCACGTAATTTCTGTCGAACTTCTTCATAGGAGAGTAACTCAGTAGGCTGGCCAGTAATTCGCGCCATCACACCTCGCAAAGCTGCCTTGCGGCGCGCGTCCCGAAAGTCACTTACAGCGCTGGCATATAAACTTGGGTTTGTCATAATTATCTCTCGATTTTTACAAACATATACTTGCCATCTTAGAAAGATAATTCAAAATTACCGTTATCAATTTCACTTTCAATTTCTTGTAATACTAGTTCATTAGCGCGATTCTCAAATACTAGCATCAGGCGCGCCTCAGGATGGTTTTCGATCACCCAATGATAGAAGTCGTAAGCCGCGAAATTGCCAATATTAATTTGAAGATATTCCATGCCGGGCAAGTACTGGATAGGATAATTGGTCATAATTGGCTCAAACTGACCACTTTCCTCGAAGTAATCATAGATTTTGTGATTGATACTGCTAAGCAGTAAATCTTTCTGGTGTTCTTCCTGACGGTTATAGATCATCGAGTTGACATGAGATTAGTATAGCCTAACTCGTAAATCAGGCCAAGTTTGTTGTGACGATGATTATGTATCTGCAAATCAGGAATTTTGTGCCCAAGATATTATCTGTTTAGATAATAAACCTTCCACCCTTCCGGTCCAATTTCTTCTTGAAAAGAATAATGGATGCAAATATATTCCATTACTTGTTTCAATCCATCGGAGAGATCTAAGTATTTTGTGCTGCACATTCCTTTATGATCTATGTGGATTTTGGGGAAATCTATATTTTGAGTGTCTATGATCATGATTGGCTCAGTAAATGTTAAATCTTCATAAAATTC
>CAYQQX010000236.1:0-5412 GCA_964419495.1 uncultured Anaerolineales bacterium | reverse complement strand
TATTGGGCTGATAGATTTTTTGGGTAGTTCAGATATTTTCACTAATCTTCTCTTACTAACTTTGGATCAAGCGGATTTGGCAGGCTATGGTTGGATTATGAGGACCGTCTCAAAGGACTGTAATTTAATTATTTTATATTATTGCTTATGCGGTTCTCTCGCCAAATACCTTAAACCTGTGGCGATTCCAAAAAAATTTTCACGATAAACTGCCGAAAAAAACTCCCGCAGGTTATTCGCAAATATCGAGAGATCACCACTTATGCAAAACAATAGAAGAGATCAAATAACTCTATGCTTATGATGAATTTCCAAGCTTAAATAAACGGTTCCGAGCCTGAATGGCAGCCGTCGAATTCTCGTATAGACCCCAGTAGCTTTGTGTGCAATTTCGTAATCTTATCATAGCATAATGTGACTTTTGGTTCAACTATGATTTAAAGAACGAAGCCCCCGGCATCGGGGGCTTCGCCTTTGAAATTCAGAAGTTCAACTTCTTTGAGAAGTTGAACTTCTCGAAACTACTTAGAAAGCAGCACTTGAGCATCAGTCTGGAAGCCAGTCTGGAACTCGATGCCACCCAAGGATTCGGTGTAGGGGAAGGTCACACGGTTGTGCGCACATAATACCCGAGTAGAGTCTTTCACCCTACCAGGGTAGGGTCTCTGTGAGGGGTTGATTAAACCAACCGGGGGATGGAGTTGGGGCGATCCCCCGCCATTGGAGGAGAAAAAGGGTAACTTTTACTCGGAGATATCTTAGTGGAATTTCGAACTATTTGTACCATTCTAGAGTACAGTTTAATGCAATACTTGAGGAGCATCTTGAACCACCAGAGAGGCTAGGTTATTGGACATACTCCCTCTATCATCTTAGACCCTATCCGAAAAATCAAAGCTAAGCCGGTTGAGGCTCTCGAAACCGGCATGGGGCTTCACTTCGATGCTTCCTTCAGTCGCAGTGCAGGCGAGAACATTTCGGCAAGCTCAATACATCGCCTCAGCTCTCTTACGAAATTTTCGGATAGATACATAGATATGCAAATCAAACCGGCTGCTTGGCAATCACAATTCCTTGACTTATTGCCACATGGAATACCCTGATGATATATTTAAGAGTCTAATCTATATGCTTACTTAATTGATGTTACGCAACCAAAAGAGAATCTCCCTGGAATAGGGGATGGGGGACAAGAGCCCCCCATCCCCTATTCCAGGGAAACCTCGCTACCTGTGCGTAACATGAGTTACTTAACTGGCAGCACTCTCTTTGGATAAGAATGACGACATGAAAATATTTTGGCGACTGATCAGAAAACAATTTTGCAGCTTACGCTGGAAATTGACGCTCAGCTATTTTGGCGTGACTGTGGCGGCATTACTGGTAGCATGCACTATTGTGATTTTAGGCATCAGTGCCTACGTGGTCTCCAAAACTCGCATCACCCCTGAAGAGCTCTTCCTGGATATCACCTCGGGCTCTTACAACGAATTGGGCCGCCAGTTTTTATCAACGTTTCCTCCAAACATAGAGGGGCTGGCAGATTTTTTGAGCCAATTCCGAGCCACAGTGGCTGAGGTTTCCCCAATTGAGATCGGCGATTTTGTATTGAACGTCACCAGCACAAACGTGCTCTATGTGATCTATACCGATGCTGATGGGAATTTAATTGACTCGGTGCCGCATGATTTCATCCAAAACACGCGCGCCGGTCAGCCTTTGGACACAGACGAGATACCTGGGCTGAGAGGCCCGTTTGAGGCGGCGCTTGCCGGTGAAGTGAGTTCTGAAAAACTGCTCAACAAGGTCAATAACGATCTCATCATTGGTGCTATACCGATCTACCACAACAACGGTTCGGGGGAAGTCGTGGGAACACTGAGCTTCGTTCACAAATCTCAACTGCTCGAGGTGCTGCGTTGGCCGCAGATCTCACGGCAAGTAGGGATTGGTTTGCTATTTATTGCTTTGATCGCGGGTGTATTTGGTATCCTTTTTGGTTTTCTGACCGCCCGAGGATTAACCTCGCGCCTGAATCGTGTTGGCAGTTCCGCACAAGCCTGGAGTCAGGGAGATTTTTCGGTCTTCGTGGACGATCCGATCAACGACGAGTTAGGGAATTTAGGCAGCACACTCAACAACATGGCCGAACAACTGGAAAGCTTGCTCGAGCAACGTCAGGAAATCTCCGCCATCGAAGAGCGCAATCGGCTAGCCAGGGAACTGCACGACAGCGTCAAACAACAAGCCTTCGCAGCTTCAGCGCAACTAGCTGCTGCGCGAACGCAAATGAACCCAGAGCCTTCTCAAGCAGTAGAAAATCTGGACGAAGCAGAGAGGCTGGTCAACGATGTGCGCAAGGAATTGACTAACCTGATTCAGGAACTTCGACCGGTTGCCTTGCAAGACAAAGGCCTGGTACCGGCAATTCAAAAATATGCCCAAGAGTGCGAAACACAAATGTGTATTCCTATCCGGGTGCGAGCACAAGGAACACGCAGTATTCCCCGTGATTTAGAACAATCTCTATTTCGAATCGTACAAGGCGCCATTTCCAACATTGCCCGCCATAGCCAAGCCAGCGAAGCGGAAATCTGCCTGACTTACCAACCCGACCAGTTTATCCTGACTATCTCCGACAACGGCGTGGGATTCGATCCCAACAAAAAGTACAGCGGCATGGGTTTGCGCTCGATCCGTGAACGCATCGAACTGCTTGAAGGAGAATTAATCGTAGATAGCCAAAAAGAAAATGGCTCAAAGATAACCGCCATTTGTAAAGTATAGAATGCGGACGTCTGATTTATCTGGGTTACACTATTGTTATCGATATGAAATTTTTAGAGAGGAATGAATGTCTCAACCGATTTCTGTTTTGATCGTTGACGACCACGAAGTTGTCCGCAGCGGCGTATACGCCTTTTTGGATGCCCAACCCGATATCAGCGTAGTGGGTGAAGCTAAATCGGGTGAAGAGGCTGTGACTCTGGCTATGGAGCACGTCCCAGACGTTGTTCTGATGGATTTGGTGATGGATGAGATCGACGGCGTGGAAGCAACCCGCAAAGTCAAAAATGCCAGCCCCAAAACACAGGTTGTCGTCCTAACATCTTATCATCAAGATGAATTCATCTTCCCCGCTCTTCAGGCTGGTGCTATCTCCTACATCCTTAAGGATATCCAGATGGATGAGCTGGCTGAAGCCGTTCGACGCGCCGCTGCGGGTGAAGCCACACTCGCGCCCAGGGTGGCATCGCGCGTCATTCAAGAAATTCACGGAGCCAAAAGCGAAGAACTCAATCCCTATACAGAGCTAACCGACCGCGAGATGGAAGTGCTCAAACTGATCGCCAGCGGCCTTTCTAACAGTGAAATCGCTGACAAACTGGTTATCAGCGAGAATACGGTCAAGGGTCACGTCAGCAATATTTTGGGAAAACTCCACCTGGTTGACCGCACACAGGCCGCAGTCTATGCATGGCAGCAGGGCATCGTGCGCCGTAAACGCTAACAACTGGAGGATCAATGCCAGAAAATATCGTCATCCTAAAAGGCAGCCCTAGAGCTGACGGCAACAGCTCCACACTTGCAAATCAAGTTGCCGCGGGTGCAACACAATCAGGCGCTGAAGTCGGCATCTTCGACCTGCACAATATGGATATTGCGCCATGTGATGCCTGCGATACCTGTCAGGAGACTGACGGTGTTTGCATCATCAAAGACGATATGCAAACCCTATATCCGAAACTTCGCCAGGCCGATGTGATTGCTCTCGCCAGCCCGGTCTACTGGTTCAACGTCAGCGCACAACTGAAACTTTGCATTGATCGCTGGTATGCTTTAGAAACTTCCGCAGGAAATGCGCTGCGAGGCAAGAAATTTGCGCTAGTTCTTGCTTATGGCGACACCGATTTGTATTCATCTGGTGGAATCAATGCCATCCACACGATCGAATCTATTTGCCGTTATATCGGTGCTGAGATTGTCGGCATTGTGCATGGCACCATGATGGATGTAGGCGATGCCCAAAAGCAGCCTGAGCTGCTCGAAGATGCATTCAAATTGGGACAAAAGCTCGCGTTACATCAATAACCCTTAGGGCGCGATTCTTCAATTTCTAGGAGAATTCCTGACATTTATCAGGGAAGAATCCTTACATCAATGAACATGGCTACAACTTCAACTATGATAGAATTTTGATGTAAGCAAGCACTTTATCATTTCGTAAATCCGATCTTGGCACCTTGGTAGTGTTGACATTGTATCAACGCTGCCCTTTCCCCCGGATGGGAAGGTTCGGTTAGGCGATCGTCTAGCCGAGGCGAAGCCGGTGCGCTTCGTGCAAAAGCACAAGCAAGTCCGGCGCTGTCCCGCAACTGTGATGTTAGCCATTAGCTGAGAGCAGTAAGCCGTTAGCAATTTTTTTACTGACAGCTAACCGCTTCCGGCTCACCGCTAACAGAGCCAGGCCGCCCACCAAGATCGCGATTTCCACGTGCCTCGAGGCAAGGATGTGGGAATAGTGTACAAAATTCAACCCTTCAATCCCTGTCCAATCGGCAGGGATTTTTTGTTTTAGATAAGAAAAGAGTTGATATTTGTAGTGGATAATAGCACTTTGAACAGTATTGTCATTCTGAGCGCAGCGAAGAATCCCTATGGCGTCCGTTGCATTCAACCCTGCGTAGGAAGTAATTGGCTCAACGTTTCAGGGATTCTTCGTCGCTTCGCTCCTCAGAATGACAAGGCAAAGTGTTCAATATTATTCTGCCCACTACAGAAAAGAGTTGATATGGCTAAAAAGAAGAAAGGTCTCATAATCGTCAATACCGGATTGGGCAAAGGCAAAACTACTGCCGCGCTGGGACAAATGATGCGCGCCCGCGGACAAGGATTGCGCACTTGCATGATACAGTTCGTCAAAGCCAAGACAGGGCGTTGGGGGGAATTCAAAAGTGCTGAAGAATTGGGCATTGAATGGCACAAAATGGGCGATGGTTTTACCTGGAAATCTAAAGACATCGAAGAGACAACGGCCAAAGCACTCCATGGTTGGAAACTGGCCCAGGAGAAAATCTCATCTGGCAACTATGACCTGATCGTGCTGGATGAATTCACCTACCCAATGCACTTCGATTGGATACCTACAGAGGAAATTATTGGTTGGCTGAAAGAACATAAGCCACCCGAACTGCACCTGGTGATCACAGGTCGATTTGCCCCGGAAGCATTGATCGAATACGCCGATCTTGTAACTGAAATGACAAAGATTAAACACCCTCACGACCAGGGATACAAAGGTCAAAAAGGGATCGAATTTTAGGCGCACGTTTAAGGCTAAGCGTAAATCTGAAGCACAAATTCTATTATTTTAGGAGAGCAATATGCCTTTACAGGAACTCATTACGAAAA